>JBEBJX010000032.1:0-20049 GCA_040079655.1 Sphingopyxis sp.
ACGGGGTTGTTCTTGGTTCGGCGGGCGAGAATCTGGACGGTGCGGCGGATTTCCTCGTCGCGGCCGATGACGGGGTCGAGCTTGCCCGCCTCGGCGGCTTGCGTCAGATCGCGCGCGAATTTTTTGAGCGCATCATAGCGATCTTCTGCCCCGGCGGTATCGGCGGTACGCCCTTTGCGCAAATCATTGATCGCGCGGTTGAGCGCATCTGCGGTCACGCCAGCCTCACCAAGCGCGCGGCCTGCGCTGGTGCCGCTCGCCAATGTCAGCGCTAATAATATCCGCTCGACCGAGATAAAGCTGTCACCCGCTTTTTCGGCTAGTTGCTCCGCCTGGTCAATCAGCCGCACCAGATCATTGTCAATGCCGGGCGTTGCTTGCGCCCCACCACCAGTGACCGATGGTTGCTTGGCCAGCGCCGCATCAACACCGCTAAGCGCCAATTTCGCATTCCCGCCCGCACGGGTGATCAGGCCCGCCGCCATTCCTTGTTCATCATCGAGCAGCGCCTTTAACAAATGGTCGGGCGAAATGCGCTGATGGTTCAGGCGGATGGCGATAGTTTGTGCGGCCTGCAAAAATCCCTTGGCGCGGTCAGTCAATTTTTCGAGGTTCATTGGCGTGCCTCCTTTTGTGCTGCCCTCTAGTTAGTGTTGCAATCCTGCCACACAAGGGCCTTTTGCAAATGTCACGCGACTGTCATCGAAACGCGCCTCTAACTGACATAATCCCCGCCTAAATGCGCCCTTGGTCCGACGACACTAGCAGGTCGGGCAATATCAGAGAATCAACCAAAGGGGTCTCCTCATGAAAGTGACATTTTACTGCGCGCTGCTCTCCACCTGCGCGCTCACAGCTGTTCCCGCCTTTTCACAAGGCGTAGCTGTGCCATCCATAGAGGAAGAGGACAGCACCGACCTCGTCGTATTTGGGCGCGGTGAAACACGGCAGGTGCAAGAAATTGACAATGAAGATGTCACCATCCTTGCACCAGGCACCAGCCCGCTCAAGGCGATTGAGCGACTGCCCGGCGTCAATTTTCAATCTGCCGACGCCTTTGGAAATTATGAATGGTCACAGCGCGTTTCGATTCGCAGCTTTAACCAGAATCAATTGGGGTTTACCTTTGACGGCGTTCCTCTTGGAGATGGCAGCTATGGTAACAATAGCGGCCTGCACGTTTCGCGCGCTGTCATTTCGGAAAATGTCGGCAGCGTTCGTGTTTCGCAGGGCGCAGGGTCAATCGGCACACAGGCCACCAACAATCTAGGCGGCACAATCGAGACATTCTCCGCCGATCCGTTGGGCCGCTATGGCGTTCAATTGAACGGGACATATGGCAGCGACAACACGTTTCGCGGTTATGCTCGTGCTGATTTTGGCAGCGATACGGGTCCGTCGGGCTATGTCGCCTTCCTCTATGGCGACACCGACAAGTGGAAGGGAGAGGGCGTCCAGCAACAACGTCAGGTCAACGCGCGTTTCACCGTCCCGCTTGGCAGTATTAATTTTGACGCTTGGTACAGCTTTTCGCGGCGCAACGAACAGGACTATCAGGATCTATCGCTCGAACAGATTGGCCGCCTTGGCTATAAGTGGGACAATTTTGGCACCAGCCAATATGCGCTTGCACTCCGCGTCGCAGACATAGCCAATAATCGTGGTGAAACGGGTGCGGCCCCGACCAACCCTGCGGCTGGCACCATCTACCCCTCGCCGATAACCAATGTCGATGATGCGTATTTTGACGCATCTGGCATCCGCCAGGACCATCTGGCCTATATCGGCTTGCGCGGTGATGTTGGCAGCGAAGGCAATTTCCTTGTGCGCGGCTATTATCATAATAATCGCGGTCAGGGTCTATGGGGCACACCCTATGTCACGAGCCCCAACGGCGTGCCAATCTCTATCCGCACAACCGAATATGATATTGACCGCAAGGGGGTTTTTGCTTCGGTCACCGTTCCTGTCGCCATCACCGAGCTAACGGTTGGCGGCTGGTTTGAGCAGAATGATTTTCAGCAGGCGCGCCGTTTCTATGCGCTGAGCAGCCGGAATGATCCGGGTCGATCGTTTCTCGAGTTTCAGAGCAACCCGTTTTTTACCCAGTGGGCGTTCGATTTCTCGACCGAAACACTGCAATATTATGTGCAGGACAAGGTTGATCTGGGTGCGTTGACGGTCAATCTGGGTTGGAAGGGCTTTCGCGTCAGCAACCAGGCCAATCCGATTGTCGCGGGCGGGCGTGCAGCGGGCAACATCCAGGTCGAAGATTGGTTTCAGCCGCATGTTGGTTTTGCCTATGAATTGAGCAATCAGGCCGAACTGTTTGCGGGCTTTACCCAGGTAACACGTGCCTTTGTTTCGTCCGCCACAAACGGGCCATTTGCCACCACACAGGCTGGGTTTGATGCCATCCGCAGCACGCTCAAGCCGGAAACGTCTGACACATATGAACTTGGCCTTCGGTACAATAGTTCGATGTTTCATGGTTCAATCGCCGCTTATTATGTGAATTTCTCGAACCGTCTGCTGGGTTTGACCACAGGGGCCGGCATTGTCGGCAATCCTGCCGTGCTACAAAATGTCGGTTCGGTGCGGTCTTATGGTTTTGAGGCCGCAGGGGAAGTCCGCTTTGGCGGCGGGTTTAGCGCCTTTCTATCCTATGCCTATAATGATGCCACATATCGCGACGATGTCCGCAACGCCGCAAATGTGCTGGTCGCGGCAACGCGCGGCAAACGGGTTGTCGATTCACCAGAACATATCTTTCGCGGTGAACTCGCTTATGATGCGGGGCCTGTGTTCGGGAGAATTGGTGCGAACTATATGTCAGAACGCTTTTTCAATTACGAAAATGACCGTTCCGTCGCCAGCCGATGGGTGGTTGATGCGACGATTGGCTATCGCTTAACCGACCGTATCGAGGTGCAGCTGAACGCGACCAACCTGTTCGACGAAGCCTATGTCGGCACTATTGGGTCGAACGGTTTTGGCAGCCGGGGCGATAATCAGACATTGTTGGCAGGCGCCCCTCGGCAATTCTTTGGCACGGTTAAGGTCGGGTTTTAATGTATATAAGGTCGGGTTTTAATGTATAATAGCATTTCCAGGCGAACGGCGATTGCGGGGGCGGTCGTTGGCACCGCCCTCGCCGTCCTGCACGATCAGGTAAGGGCGGCCGAGCCCAATGCGCTGACACGCATCGCCTTTGGTTCCTGTTGTCATCAGGATAGGCCGCAACCAATTTGGGATGTCATCAATGCCTGGCGCCCTGAATTGTTCATCTTCCTTGGCGACAATATTTATGGCGATACCGAGGATATGGCGGTGCTGGCGGGCAAATATAGCCAGCTAGCGGCGCAGCCTGGTTTCCAAACCCTGCGCCGCAATGCCCAAGTCATCGCGACCTGGGATGACCATGACTATGGCGTCAATGATGGCGGCAGCGAATATCCCAAAAAGGCTGAAAGCCGCGCGATGTTTCTCGACTTTTGGGGGGTGCCGCAGGATCATTTTCGTCGCAGCCATATGGGGATTTACGGCAGCTATATATTTGGCCCGCCGGGACGCCGGGTGCAGGTGATATTGCCCGACAACCGGACATTCCGCACCCCATTGCTGGGCTATACTGTCGAGCCTGCGGACAGGGGGCAATATGTGGTCAACCCAGATCCCGCCGCGACGATGCTGGGGGCACGGCAATGGGACTGGCTGGAAAATGAGCTGCGCCAGCCCGCTGACCTGCGGATCCTGGCCTCGTCAACGCAGGTGTTGGCCGATGCGCCGGGCTATGAAGCGTGGATCAATTTTCAGGCGGATCACCAACGCTTGCTTGACCTGATCGACTTTGCGCAGGTCGACAATCTCGTGATGATTTCGGGTGACACCCATTATGCCGAACTGTCGCGGTTGAGCGAGGGCGTGCCCTATCCGCTCTATGACCTGACGTCGTCGGGGCTGACCCAGGTGTGGCCTGTGTTCGGACCCAATCGGCTGCGGATTGCACAGGCACCGTTGATGCCCAATTTCGGCCGCATCACTATCGACTGGAGCAGTGCGCAGCCGCAGGTCCTGCTCGAAGTGCAGATGCTCGATGGCAGCGTTGCGATCAGCCAAGCCGTGCCATTTGCTGAACTGCGCCAATCGCTTACTTCTTGATCTAATAGGATTTTCGGCTTAGCCTTCGACCCAAGCCGCAATGGACGGCTAAGGGAGAAGTATAATGCGCCGCTGGATGAAGCGTTTAGGCATCAGCTTGCTCGTGATGCTCGGGGTCACCGCTATTGGCCTTGCGACATGGGAGCCGTTGTTCGCCGAGGCACCAGAGGCAGTCGCCTATACCCCCACCGACATCCGCATAGCGCGCGACAGCTTTGGCGTGCCGCACATCTTTGGCGCGACCGATGCCGATGTCGCTTATGGCGTGGCCTATGCCCATGCCGAGGATGATTTTGCGACCTTGCAAGAGGTGCTGGCGCTCACACGCGGGCGGCTGGGCGCGATCAGCGGTGCAGATGGGGCCAAGGTTGATTTCGCCGCCTATGTCATCGACGGGCGCGGAACGGTTGACCGCCATTATGCGGGCCTGCCCGACGATGTGAAGCTGCTGTTCGTCGCCTATGCTGCGGGGCTCAATCGCTATGCGCAGCGCCATCCGCAAGAGGTCGCCCTGTCGAATATGTTCCCGATCCGCGCCGAAGATGTGGTGGCGGGCTTTGTTATCCGCTCGCCCTTTTTCTTTGGCCTCGATTCGGTGTTGGGGCGGTTGGCAGAAGGCAAGCCGCTCAATCGTGAAGGCGGGCCTGCGCTGCCTGGAACCATCGCCGCACACCCGAATCCGGCCGAACCGAACGTCGCGACAAGCGGCCAGACCGCCGAGCTGGGCGGGGCGCTGTTTGGCGAAAATGAGGGGCAAAATGGATCGAACGCCTTTGCGGTTGCGCCGTCGCGCACCACCGATGGCTCGACATGGCTTGTTTCCAACGCGCATCAGCCCTGGCGCGGCGGCGTTGCCTGGTATGAATTGGTGGTGCATTCACGCAATGGATGGGATTTTGCCGGAGCCAATTTTCCGGGCGCGCCCTATCCTTTGCTTGGCCATAATCGTGATCTGGGCTGGACCAATACCGTCAACCGCCCCGATTTGACTGACATTTATCGCCTGACGCTGGATGATAGCGGCACCCGCTATCGCTACGACGGCGCGTGGCGCGCGCTGGAGCAGCGCCGCGTGTGGTTGCGCGTCAAATGGGGGCCGTTCGTCATTCCGGTTCCGCGCACCATCTATCGCTCGGCCCATGGCCCGGTCATCATCAACCAGCATGGCGCCTATGCTATCCGTTATGCTGGCATCGATCGGCTTGATATGGTGACGCAATATTATCGGGTGCAAAAGGCGCGCAATTTGAATGAGTGGCGCACAGCCATGGCTGGGCAGGGCATTCCTGGCACCAATTTCATCTATGCCGACCGGACAGGAAATATCGGCCTGTTTTACAATGCGATGTTCCCCGACAGGCCGGCAGGCTATAATTGGCGCAATATTCTACCCGGCGATACCAGCCGCAATGTGTGGCAGGCGACGCTGCCTTTTGCGCGGGTGCCACAGTTGATGAATCCAGCGTCGGGCTATGTGATGAATGCCAACAACACGCCCTTTACTGCGGCTGGGCCGGGTGATGAGCTGAACCCTGCGGCCTATGACCCGCGCATGGGGGTCGAGCTAGATGAAACCAACCGTTCTTTGCGCGCCATCGCGCTGTTTGAACGAACGGGCCAAATTGACGAAGCAGGGCTGAAAGCAATCAAATATGATACCGGCTATGAGCGCAATGGATATCAGGCGCAGTTCCTGGCGCAGGTAGCGGCGCTGCGCCCGGCAAGCGCGCAATCGCGGCAGGCGCAGGCACTGCTCGCCGCCTGGGACTGGAACCTTGACGGGCGCGGACAGGGCGATGCGCTGGCGCTGATGGTGCTGCGCCGCGCCAACCGTTTTTTCTATCAGCGATCAACCGACGCTCCTGATGTGGCCGAGATATTGCAGGAGGCTAGCGATCATCTGATGCGGCATTTTGGCACGCTCGATCCGCCGCTTGGCACCGTGTTGCGTTTGCGGCAGGGCGAGGGCGCGAGCAGGGTGGATCTGCCGCTTGATGGCGGCAATGATACGTTGCGCGCCTCGACATTGTGGGACGAGGAGCCGGACGGGCGCCTGTCTGTGCGGCACGGCGACAGTTTCGTGATGTTTGTCCGTTGGGACCGCTCTGGCGCTGTGCATTCGGAATCGATCATGCCGTTCGGCGCGGCATCGACGCGGCCCGGCTCGCGCCATCATACCGACCAGGCGCGATTATTTGTACAGCATCGGCTGAAACCTGTGTTGTTTGATCCCGCTGCATTGGCGGCAACGCGCCCGCGTTTCTATCGACCATGAGGCGCGGCGATGAAGATTGCACGATAGGGCTTGCACGGAGCGCGGCACTGCCATAAGTCAGTGATACAGCCCGCGCTCCCCCCCCGATGGCCTTTAGGCACTGCGCGCGAACAATGAGGATCCTTTGCTATGCGTCTCTCAATATTTGCTGCTGCCATCATAGGCTTATCCAGCCCTGCCCTTGCTGAAAATACCGCACAGCCAGCCTCTGGTCTGGCTAATGACCCAGCGGTCGCGGCGCTGGTTGAGCGGATCGACATTCCCTATGAACGTTTCACGCTCGACAATGGTTTGACCGTTGTTGTGCATACGGACCGCAAGGCACCTGTGGTCGCCGTGTCGGTGTGGTATGATGTCGGGTCAAAGGACGAGCCAGTTGGCAGCACCGGTTTCGCCCATCTGTTCGAACATCTGATGTTCAACGGCAGCGAAAATGCGAGTGGCGATTTTTTTACCTGGCTTCAGGATATTGGTGCAACCGACACCAATGGCACCACCAATCACGACCGCACAAATTATTTTGAAACGGTGCCGACGGGCGCACTAGACCGCGCATTGTGGCTAGAGTCGGACCGGATGGGGCATCTGCTTGGCGCGGTGACGCAAGAGGTGCTCGATAATCAGCGCGGCGTGGTTCAGAACGAAAAGCGTCAAGGCGATAACCAACCCTTTGGCCTGTTCCGTTATTATATGTTAGAGAATCTGATACCTGCGGGCCATCCCTATCGCCATAGTGCCATCGGCTCGATGGCCGATTTGAACGCCGCCAGCCTTGACACGGTGCAAAATTGGTTTCGCTCGCACTATGGCCCGAACAATGCCGTGCTGGTGCTGGCGGGCGATATTGATGCCGCGACTGCACGGCCAATGGTCGAGCGCTGGTTTGGCGGCATTGCCCGCGGGCCAGATGCAGTGGAGCCGCGTATTGAGGTGCCGACATTGCCCGCGCCGCTCGCGCGTGAAGTAGTCGATCGTATTGCCACCACCCGGCTCTATAGGATGTGGACGGTCCCGGGCTGGAGCGCCGATGACAGCACAGATTTGCAAGTTGCGGCGAGCGTGCTTGGCGGCCTGTCCAGTTCACGGCTCGATAATGCGCTGGTCCGCGGCGAACAATTGGCGGTCAGCGTATCCGCCAGCGCTTGGGCATTTGAAGATGTCGGCGTATTCTTTGTTCAGGCCGATGTCCTGCCCGGCGCTGATGTAGCCCAGGCCAACCGCAGGCTCGACGAGATCGTCAACCAGTTCATTGCCGAAGGACCGAACGAGGACGAGATTCGCCGCACCGTCATGTCCGGCCTGTCGGGGCAGCTCGATGGGCTTGAATCGGTGGGTGGATTTGGCGGCAAGGCGGTTGCGCTGGCGCAAGGGCAGCTATTCGCTGGCAACCCTGGCCATTTTCGTCACCAGTTGCAGCGCTTTGTGGGCTCGACCCCAGTGCGCATTCGCGAAACGACCCAGCGCTGGCTATCGCGCCCGGTCTTTTCGCTGACCTATACCCCCGGCACCCGCACCGACACGGGCGATGGCCATGGCGGCAATGCCACCAGCGCAGCGGCAGCGGATCCATTGACCGCCAATTATTATCGGCCACCGACCAGCGCCAATGAACGCGCGATGGGTGCGGTGCATGGCTTTGCGATGGTCGCGGATGAACAGTCGACCCCAGCTCCGACCCCGGCTCCGGCTCCGGCTGCTGCGCCAACACCAGCGCGCGAACCACCAGCACTAGGTCCGATTGGCGATCTTGACTTCCCAGCAATTGAACGCGGACGGCTGCGCAACGGTATTCCGGTCTATTTCGCTCGGCGCACTGCGGTGCCGGTGGTGCGGGCTGCGATTGTATTTGATGCCGGCTCTGCTTCGGACCCGCGCGATCGACTGGGCACACAGATGCTCATGCTTAACCTGATGGATGAGGGGACAACCACACTCGATTCCACAGCCCTGGCCGAAGCGCAAGAACGTTTGGGGACGGGTATTTCCACCTATTCTAGCAACGATAATAGCGGGGTTGGCCTTTACGCGCTGACCACCAACATGCGCAGCGCGATGGCTTTGTGGGCCGACGTCGTGCGCAATCCTGCCTTTGCTCCGGCAGAGGTTGAGCGTATCCGTGCGCAGCAACTGGCGGGCATCGCGGCAGAACTCAACAGCCCCATGGGCCTGGCCTCGCGCGTTTTGATGCCGGCTTTATATGGCCGCGAATTCCCCTATGGCGGCACCGCTGCATCGGGCACGGTCTCTTCGGTCAGGGCGATTACCAGTGACGAATTGGTCGCTTCGCATCAACGGTGGATCAGGCCGGATAATGCCGCGATTTACATCGTCGGCGATACGAATTTACGCGATGTTGTGCGCGAGTTGAACCGCGCCTTTGGCGATTGGCGAGCCCCCGCTGCCCCGCGCGGAACAAAGGATTTTTCGGCCGCCATTCCTGAGCTGACACCGCGCATCCTGATGGTCAACCGCCCAAATTCGCCGCAATCGATTGTGATGGCCGCCCATGTCATGAATGTGCGGGGTCGCGACGATCTGGTAAATCTTCGTGCAGCCAACGATGTGCTTGGGGCCAATTTTCTGTCGCGCATCAACATGGATCTGCGCGAGACAAAGGGCTGGTCATACGGCTCGCGTTCTATCATCGGCTCATCCGAAGACAGGATTGCTTTTTCGGTATTTGCACCGGTTCAGGCCGATCACACGGGCGATACAATTCGCGCAATACAGGAAGATGTCGGCACATTTTTGACGACGCGTGGGGTGACGGCGGATGAACTGTCACGCACCGCCAACGGCAGCATCCGCGAACTGCCGGGGGAGTTTGAAACCGCCGAATCTGTGCTGGGCGGCATCAGCACGATCATTGAGAACAATCGCTCTGACACCTATTATGAGGAATTGGCGGCACGGTATCGCGCTATGACCGCAGCGCAAATGGATGCGGCCATTCGGGCCCAGGTTGATCCGTCGCGATTTGTCTATATCGTCGTTGGCGATGCTGCGATCGTGCGGCCACAGCTTGACGCATTGGGCCTCCCCGTCGAAGAGGTGGACACAGCAACTTTGGGCGGGCAATAAGCCCCCACAACCAACGAGAGGATGGATCTATGGATGGCAATTACGACTGCGTGACCAAATCGCCGATGGGCGACCAGAAATCGGTATTCAGTATTAAAATCGATGGCGACAAATTCACTGGCCAAAATGCGGGAATGATGGGTGCGCTCGACGTTGAGGATGGCAAGGTCGATGGTAATGTCTTGACCTGGAAAATGCAGATGAAAGTGCCGATGCCGATGACCCTGACCGGTAAGGCGATCATCGATGGTGATATGTTGACGGGTAGCATCGATGCGGGTGCTTTCGGATCAATGGGCATGTCGGGCAAACGCCAGGCCTGAACAGGGCAGCATGGAAGGATAGGCGTGGCCCCTATGGGGCGGCGCTTTTTCTGCGTCTTTTCCGCTCTCCCCGGGTGCAAATATGGTTAGCAAAGCCTTAATCTGTCCCGCCGTGGGCCAGCTTGGTTAAGCCAGTGGTGGGTGGTGTGCGCGGCACCCTAAACCCTCGGCATGAACTGCCGTTCCTTTCTTCATCGATATTTTCGGATGGGAAGGGCTCTGCCTGTGGCGGACGATGGAAAGGGCAATCTGCGTGAGGCGGTACCGTATGAAAGCCCGTATGGAAGCAATGCAGCTTTTGCGGGCGCATCGCTTGGTGCGCGGGCATGCCCGACCGCATACGCCCGGCTCATCCTTAAACGCGCAGGCATTGCCCCTTTGGCTATCGGTATCGCAGCAGGGGCGCTGGCCTCATCGGCTTCCGCTCAACAGACGAGCGGCGCGCGGGTCACCGCCCTGGCCCAGGCACGTGCGGTCATCGTCTCAAACTCGGTCAGGGTGGGGCGCAATGCTGAGCCAAGCCAAGCGGCGGGCACAGCCGGTCGCGGGGCAACCGCGCTGCCTGCCGATGTGAGGGTGTCGGTCCAGCCATGCGATCCGTCACAGCGTGGCGCGGCGAGCGAGCCCAGGCGGCTGTGCCAGTTGCGGATCACAAATATCCCCTGACTTAAATGGCCCCGATTTTGCGGGCGCCCGCGTCCGGCCATTGCGCATATGAACGGTGGGGGTATTGAGGGGGGATGTCACCTCCTGGAAGCCACAAGGGCGCGAGCGCCGATCCCGATCTCCTCGCCACGCTGCGGCGGTTTATTCCCTATCTGTGGCCGCGCGATGCGCGCTGGCAGCGGGTGCGGATCGTTGCCGCAGCGGGGCTGGTGCTGGCATCAAAGACGGTTCAGCTGTCGATGGGCTTTATCTTTGCCGCCGTCATCAACCATATGCAGCCGGGAATGGAGGCGGGGGCATTGGTCGCGGTTGGCCTGGCCATGGCCTTTGTCGGGGCTCGGTTCACGGGGGTGCTATTCGATAATCTGCGTAATGCGGTGTTTGAACGGGTGGGGCAGGATGCGACCCGCCGCCTCTCTGAAAGCGTGTTCTCCCATCTCCACCGCCTGAGCTTGCGCTTTCACCTCGCGCGGCGGACGGGCGAGGTCACCAAGGTTATCGAGCGCGGCACCAAAAGCATCGATACCATGCTCTATTTCCTATTGTTCAACGTTGCGCCGACGGTGGTTGAGCTGTCGGCGGTGCTGGTCATTTTCACGGTTAAGTTCAGCGCCTGGCTGGCGCTGGCGACGGCGGTGATGGTCGTGGTCTATCTGATATTCACACGGCGGATTACCGATTGGCGCAATGCCCTTCGTGCGCAGATGAACGACCTCGATACCGAAACCATCGGCAAGTCGGTCGATAGTTTGCTCAATTACGAAACGGTCAAATATTTCAGCGCGGAGGAGCGCGAGGCGCGCCGCTATGGCGATGTCGTGCGCCGTTGGTCCGATGCGGCGGTCCGGTCTGAAAATTCGCTTGCCTGGCTCAACATCGGGCAATCCTTCATCACCAACGCGATGCTGGGCGGGGCGATGGGCTTTACGGTGTGGGGCTGGTCGCGCGGGCAATTTTCGGTCGGCGATGTCGTGCTGGTCAACACTTTGCTGGTGCAATTGTTCCGCCCGCTCGACATGCTGGGCATGGTCTATCGCACCATCCGCCAGGGGGCGACCGACATGGGGGCGATGTTTCGCCTGATCGATACCGAGGCCGAAATTGCCGATGCGCCAGGCGCCCAACCATTGATTGTTGGCGGCGGTGAAATAAGCTTCGATAATGTGACCTTCGCCTATGATGCCGAGCGCACGATCCTGCACGGTGTCAGCTTCACCGTTCCAGCGGGCAGCACGCTCGCCATCGTCGGCCCGTCGGGGTCGGGAAAATCGACCCTCGCCCGGCTGCTGTTCCGTTTCTTCGATGTCAGCGGCGGGAGCATCACCATCGACGGGCAGGACATACGCTCTGTTACCCAAGCCTCGCTGCGCGCCGCGATCGGCATCGTGCCCCAGGATACCGTGCTGTTCAACGACTCAATCGGCTATAACATCGCCTATGGCCGCGAAGGGAGTGATGAGGCGAGCGTGCGTGCCGCCGCGCATGGCGCCGCCATCGGCACGTTCATAGAGGGGCTGCCCAATGGCTATGATGCGCAAGTTGGCGAGCGCGGGCTGAAGCTGTCGGGCGGAGAGAAACAGCGCGTCGCCATTGCGCGGACGTTGCTCAAAAACCCGCCGATCCTGATCCTCGATGAGGCAACCAGCGCGCTCGACACCCGCACCGAGGAGGAGATATTGACGACGCTCGATGCCATTGCCGAAAGCCGCACCACCATCACCATCGCGCACCGCCTGTCGACCATCTCGGGTGCGGACCAGATCATCGTGCTCGATCGCGGGGTGATTTGTGAACAGGGCACGCACGAACAGCTCTTGGCGCGCGGCGGCCTTTATGCCGATATGTGGGCGCGGCAATTGAGCGAGCGCGAGCGCGAGGAGCAGCGGCAGGAGGCGGTGGCTCTATGAACGGCGTAAACGAGATCGGTCTGCTGGCACGCGGCGCCACGCTTGGCCTGCTGGCGCTGTGGGCGTGGGTGATGATCCGCGACCATCGCTCCTCGCTTGCGGCGCGAACCGCGCTGTTGTTTATTGTGACGGTGGCGGGCCACATCCTGGCTGACCTGTTTCCGTGGATCGGTGCGGACGACAGGACGTGGTGGCTGTTCATCCTCAAATTGCTGCAATCGCTCGCGCCGACGGCGTTCTGGTTATTTGCGCGGACATGGTTTAACGATGTCGAGCATATTTCGTGGCGCAGTTGGCTCGTGTTTGCCCTGTCGGCGCTGATCGGCGGCGTGATATTGGTCCTGCTGACCGATGATTCTCTCCCCTATGTCTGGCCTGACCTGGCCCAGCGCCTGATGTGGCTGGGCTTTGCACTTGCGGGGCTCGTGGCGGCGTGGAAAGGGCGCGGCATCGATTTGATCGAGGAGCGTCGCACCCTGCGAACCCGCTTTGTCTGGTCGGTCGGCGTCTTTGTCATTCTGGTGGCGGCCTCAGGCTTTTCGACAACTCTCTATGGCCCGAACGTGCTTTTTCGCCTGACCACCATTGGCATTGCGCTGTTGACGGGCACATTGTGCGCGACCCTGGTTGGCATCCGGCGACCGGAATTTCTCTATGCTGCGCGCCAACCTTCGGACAAGGTTGAACGACCGCATGACGCCGCGTTGACGGCATTGGCGGCGCGTATCGGCGCCCATGTCAGCGAAGGCAAGGTGTGGCGCGACGAACAATTGACCATCGCCAAACTCGCCGCGCAATTGGGCGAGCAGGAATATAGGGTGCGACGCGCGATCAATCAGGTAATGGGTCACCGCAATTTTGCCGCGTTCCTCAATGGCTATCGGTTGGATGAGGTGCGCAGCGCACTGGCCGATCCAGGGCAACGCGAAGTGCCTATATTGACGATCGCACTTGATGCCGGGTTCGGATCATTAGGCCCGTTCAACCGTGCATTCCGCGAGGTTGAGGGCGTGACGCCGAGCGCATGGCGCGCCCGCGCACTCGCCAATTTCAAAAACAGCTAGCCAGTTTTGAAATCCGCAGCGATGCGGCTGGCCCGGCGCGTCATAGGCCAAACTGCATTTTGCAGGAGAATCCTATGACCAATGAGTTCGATATAGTTGCGGTGTTTCGCGACCATGCGATTGGCGCATTCACCTTTGACTTTGGTCGCTATCTGATCGCCACCGTCATTATGGCGCTCATCATATGGGGGGTGCGCAAGACGCTATGGGGAGCGCAGCGCAAGATTCAGCAGTGCGAAGCCACGGCGGCTGATTACCGGCGCGAAATCATTGCCTCGTTCCAGACCTGCATCGTCTATTTTGGCGTCACCATCGTCATGATCTGGGGCGTGAGTATTGGCATCTTTCAACGCATCGAGGGCAGCTTTGGTTGGCCAATCGACCTCGCGATTCTGGCCGCTTATATCATTGCCCACGATGCCTATTTTTACTGGGCCCACCGCGCCATGCACACGCGCGCGCTGTTCAAAATCTTTCATCGGCATCACCATCGGTCAGTCACCCCGACGCCCTTTGCCGCCTATAGCTTTGCCGTGCCCGAGGCGGTGGTGATAGCGGCATTCGTGCCGCTGTGGCAATTGTTTGTTGCTACCCCGGGCTGGGTGCTGTTCACATTCCTCAATTTCCAGATCATCCGCAACGTCATGGGCCATTCGGGCTATGAACTGTTCCCGCGCTGGTGGTTGTCGTCGCCGCTGACCCGCTGGATCAACACGACGACGCACCATGACCTGCATCACGCGGGCAGTTTCAATCATAATTTTGGGCTGTATTTCACCTATTGGGACCGCTTGATGGGCACAGAAAACCCCGATTACGCCGCGACGTTCGACCGCGTCACGGCAAGACAGGATAATGCACCCACCACGCCGGGCATGCCTTCAGCAGCTACCCCACGCTGATGGGCGCATTGCGGGCAGGGGCGGTCTCTCCCTCCACTCCCAGCCGCTCTTGCCCGCGCCACCGAATTTGCTAAGCCGGATAGATGTTCAAGGCTTTGACAGACATGATGCTCGTTTCGCCGCAAATCGACGAGGCCGGGGTGGCCGAAGCGGCCAGGCAGGGCGTGACGCTGATCATCAACAATCGACCCGACGGCGAATCGGCGGATCAGCCATCTGGCGCGGACATCGCGGTGGCGGCGCGCGCGGCGGGCATGGCCTATATTGCTATCCCCGTCACAGCCGCAGGCTTTTCGATGCCGCAGATTGCGGTGATGGCGGCGGCACTCGATGGCGCGGAGGGCAAGGTGCTCGCCTATTGCCGGTCAGGAACACGATCGACCAACCTATGGGCGCTGGCGCGGGCTTCGCAAGGCGCGAGCGCGGAAGACCTGACCCCACTAGCCGCCAGAGCAGGCTATGATCTGTCCTCGCTTTCGGTGATGCTCACCATGTTGGCCCAGGGAAAATGACTTTGGCTTTCTGGGCACAGATTGCGGCGTCTTTCCTGGCGATATTGGCGATTGTGTGGGCGGCACGGCTTATGGGGCTGGGCGGTGATGTGCGTATCCGCGACGAGGCGCAGGCGCGCCGGCTCGCCAATGAAGCGGTCAATGGCTTTGTTCCGGTCGATGTCGCCGTGGACCGCGCTGGTATTGGCGCACTGCTTAAAGACGCAGACGGGCGGCATTTGCTGCTCCGTCGGCACGGGGTGCAATTCGTCGGGCGGTTGCTCGATTGCCATATCGAGGCGCGGCTTGATCGCAATTTCCTGACCATCGGCACCGGCGAGCGGCTGCTCCCCGCGCTGACGCTTGATCTGGGAGCGCGTGCGCAAATATGGGCCGCCGGGCTGCGGGTGATCGGCGCATGAACCATGCCCTGCCCAATCCGGTCGATTATGCGGTGCCGTTTTTCATCCTGTTGATCATTGTCGAGATGATCTGGGCGCGGCGCCGCGCCCCGGAAAAATACGAACCACGCGATATGCTGACATCACTGATGCTGGGGCTGGGCAGCACAGTGGCGAGCGTATTGGCCAGCGCGGCGGTGGTTGGCATGGCCTATTGGGCCTATGCCTATCGCCCGCTGACGGTGCCGTGGACATGGTGGGCGTGGGCGCTGTGCTTTGTCCTCGACGACCTCGCTTACTATTGGTTCCACCGCGCCGCGCATCGCGTCCGCTGGTTTTGGGCCAGCCATGTCAACCATCATTCGAGCCAGCATTACAACCTCTCCACCGCGCTCCGCCAGCCGTGGACCAGCTTCATCAGCCTCGGTTTTCTGTTCCGGATGCCGTTGTTCCTGATCGGGTTTGAACCGGCAATGGTGTTATTCTGTGCGGGGCTCAACCTCATCTATCAATTCTGGATCCATACCGAGGCGATTGGGCGGATGCCGCGATGGTTTGAGGCAGTGATGAACACCCCCAGCCACCACCGCGTCCACCACGCCACCAATCCGCGCTATCTTGATCGCAATTATGCTGGTGTGTTCATTGTCTGGGATCGGATGTTCGGCACCTTTGTGAGCGAAAATGAAGCAGAGCCAGTCCACTATGGCATCATCAAACAGCTTGGCACATTCAACCTGCTGTGGAGTGTGTTTCACGAATGGATCGGTATGGCGGGCGATGTTTGGAGCGCGCCGTTGCGGCACAAACTTTCCTATATCTGGCGCGTCCCTGGCTGGAGCCATGATGACAGCCGCGATACCAGCGACATGTTGCGCGTGCGCTGGGCGGAGCGGGAGCAATAAAGCTAGTTTGTCCTTGCCCTTGCGTTAAATGACACGCATGTAAGCATTGGGCAGCGGCAGGGCTGCCCCGCTTTTGGGAGAGGGCGCATGGAAGAGTTTGATGTCATAGTCATTGGCGGCGGATCGGCGGGGAGCGCGGTCGCGGGGCGCCTTAGCGAAAATCCCAAGCTCAATGTCTGCCTGATTGAAGCGGGCGGCAACAACACTCAAATGTCGATCACGACACCTGGGTTCATGGCGTTTATCGGCGACAAGTCGAACTATCGTTTTGACACGGTGGCACAGGCCGGGCTGAATGGCCGCATTGGTTACCAGCCGCGCGGGCGCGGAATGGGCGGATCATCGGCGATCAACGCGATGCTCTATATTCGCGGCCACCGATCTGACTATGACCACTGGGCCGAACTTGGAGCCACGGGCTGGAGCTATGACGAATGCCTGCCCTATTTCAAACGGTCCGAGGGCAATGAGCGCGGCGGCAATGATTTTCATGGGCAGGATGGCCCGCTCAACGTCGTCGATCAACATTATGCCAACCCTGCCTCCTATGCCTTCGTCGAAAGCGCGGCTTCGCTGCAATTGCCGCGCAATGCCGATTTCAATGGTGCGACTCAGGACGGCTTTGGCCTGTATCAGGTGACGCAAAAAGCGGGTGAACGATGGTCGGCAGCGCGGGCCTATATTGACCCCGTGCGAAACCGCCCCAATCTGTCTGTGCGGACCAATGCATTGGTGGAAAGGATCGTGATCGAAAATGGCCGCGCAGTGGGCGTCGTATTGCGGCGCGAAAAGGGAAGTGAGATTTTGCGTGCACGCGGCGGCGTTGTGCTGTCGGCGGGCGCATTTAACAGCCCGCAAATCCTGATGTTATCGGGCATCGGCCCGGCGGCGCATTTGGCTGACCATGGGGTTGAAACTTTGGTCGATCGCGCTGCAGTGGGGTCCGATCTTCAGGATCATATCGATTATGTCGTCAGTTATGACACGCGGTCAAAGGTCACATTCGGCGATTCGCCGGCGGGCCTGTGGCGGATGGTCAAGGCGTTTGTTGAGCACAGGCGCAAACGCACCGGAATTTTGACCACATGCTATGCCGAAAGCGGCGGGTTTTGGCGCACCAACCCCGATTTACCCGCCCCCGATGTGCAATATCATTTTGTCCCCGCGCTGCTAGAGGATCATGGACGAACGATGGTGCGCGGGCATGGATTTTCATGCCATGTTTGCGTGCTGCGCCCCGAAAGCCGTGGCACGGTGCGGCTGACCAGCAGCGACGCCGCCGCCGCGCCGCTTATCGACCCGGCATTCCTGACCGATGATCGTGATATGGCGACGCTGCGCAAGGGCGCACGGATGATGCACCGCATATTGAACAGCGCACCATTGACAGAGCTGGAGCTTTCGGTCCGGCGTCCGGTCGATGTTGATAATGACGAGGCATTGGATGCCGAAATAAGGACGCGCGCCGACACCGTTTATCACCCCGTGGGCACGTGCCGGATGGGGAGTGACGCCGATGCCGTGGTTGACCCGACATTGGCTGTTCGCGGGGCAGCAGGGCTATGGGTAGCAGATGCCAGCGTGATGCCGCGGCTGGTTAGCGGAAACACCAACGCACCAAGCATCATGATTGGCGAGCGCGGCGCAGATTTTGTGAAGGCAGCGCTAGCCCGATAAACAGCAGGGTGATTCGCGTGCGCAGGCTTGGCGCGGCTCTGGCATCGCGCAATACCCCATGCGAACCCAAAACTTCATGCGAAACCAATGCATTTCGCATAAAAAAGGGGTCGGAGCCGCAACGCGCCTCCGACCCAGCCTTCCGGGCTCTCCCCTCCCGAAACTGATGAACCTTCTATGACTCAATTCTGCATTGAAGAAAAGTAAAAATTGGCAGTGGCGATGCCATCACTGCCAATTTCGTCGTCAGAAGGCTTTGCGCGCCGTGATGCCGATGGTGCGCGGTGCGTTGGTCGAAAAGCCCAGGCGGGCGCGGCCACCGCGTTCACGGTCAAAAGCAAGTTGAGCGTTTTCGTCGAACAGATTGTTGACATAAATCGACACGGAAACCCCATCGCCCCATTCAACGCCTGTGCTGATGTTGACGAGTTGATAACTGTCCAGTTCGAGGTCGACGATGGTCGGTACCGCCCCCGTCGCACCGCCAAAGGGCAGGCCCGAGACAAAGCTGCGCGGGTTATTTTCCTGATCTGAGGGCTGGGTGTAGCGGCTGCCGATATGTTGAACCGAAGCGCGGATAAAAGCTTCGCGGCCACCGCCTACGTCAAAGCTGTAATCGGCGCTGGCCGACAGCGTGAACTCCGGTGTCGAGGGCAGGCGGTTGCCATCACGGATTCCGGTCGCGGCGGTCAGCGCGCCTGGTAGAGTAGTGTCGAACTGCGCTTCGAGGATCGAGCCTGACAGTGCGAGGTTGAACCCATCGACTGGTTCCACCGACATTTCAAACTCGACACCAGCGGTATGCGCGTTGGCAACGTTGAACACGATCCGTGACGAGCAACTGCCTGCATCCAGCGAGACCTGCAGGTTGCTGATGTCGGTATAGAAGGCCGCCGCGTTAAAGGTGAAGCCATGACCCTGGGTCTTTACCCCAAGCTCGTAGTTCCAAAGCGACTCATCGTCATAATCCTGGAACGAACCAAACAGCGCCGCATCGGCCGGTGTACAGAGCGGGATGTTGAGCGGATCGTTGACCCCGCCCAGGCGGAAACCGCGCGAGGCCTGCGCATTGACGGTCACATCGTCGCTTGCTTTCCAGCTGATCAGAACGCGCGGGGTAAAGCCGTTCGATGATGTGCGGTCGGTTCTGTTGTCGCCATTGGAAAACAGCCCGCCGGTCTTGAAACTCCGTATTTCGCTGAAATCATAATAGCGCCCGCCCGCCGTCAGGGTGAGTATATCGTTGAAGGTATAGCTCGCCTCGCCGAACACCGCGAATTGTTCGATGTCATAGGGCAGGTCGGCGTTATAGGGCGAATTGAGGTCGGGGAAGCCATTGGCGACCGCTGCGGATGTGCCCGCGCCAAATCGCGTGTCGGTGAATCCTTGATAGCCCGGGGTTGGCAGACGTTGCGCATAGACCCGGTCCACCTTGGAATAAAAGGCGCCGATCAGCCATTGCAGCGGGCTGTCATTGTCGGATGCGATCCGCGCTTCGCCTGACCATGTTTCCAATTTGGTGGTATCGCGCAGGTTCGATGGCAGCAACACACCAGCAGTAGGGAAACCAAGGTCAACCGAAACCGATCCGGTGAGCGCGGATGCATCGCGGCTGACCAATATATCGCGGTTGGTATAGCTGCCGATCAAGGTCAGGCGCGCGCCGCCAAGGCTGATATTGGTGGTCAAATCAGCAATCAGGGTCTGGTCGTTAAACTCTTCTTGCAGCAACAGATATTGCTGACGCTCGCGAAATGTGACTGCGGGGCGCGTCGTGGTGTTGGGGTTGGCATAGAGGTTGAATACCTCCTGACGATTGAAACCGCCATAATTCACTTCCTGCCAGATAAGGCGCGGTGTTATCGACACGGTTTCAGAAGGCTCAAAGGTGATGGCGATGCGTCCACCGACACGATCTCCGCCATTGATATCTTGAACCACACGGCCAAATTGCAGACCGAGCGCGTCGATATAGCCGCCAAATTTCGTGTAATAGCCAACAGCACGCAGCGCGACCTTGTCACCAAGCGGCAGGTTAATCATTCCGCGGATCTGCCCGCCCAATGCGTCGCCATCAACCAGATTGAGATTGGCCTCAATCGCGCCTTCGGTCTCGCCAAGCCGCGGCTGGTTGGTGATGTAGCGAATGGTGCCGCCGATGGAGCCCGCGCCAAAGAGCGTCCCCTGTGGGCCGCG
>JBEBJX010000033.1:0-19599 GCA_040079655.1 Sphingopyxis sp.
TTGAACGCATCGCCCATATTGGCCATCTCCACGGTCAAGAGGGGCGGCGTGCCCGGCGCACGGCCGGGCCAGCGGCGGTTGGTATCGTCGAGGTCATTCCCCAGTCGGATGCTGGCAGGCTGTGTGCGGGCGGTTTGCACAGAGGCGATAAAGGCCCGCAAAAAATCAGCCTGGCGAGTCTGGATATTATTGGGGTTGCTGCCGGGTTCGGCAAAGGCAATGAAGGTCGGGGTGCGCATCGCGCGCAATTGTGCGCGCAGCCTGTCATCATCATCGGTCGCCTGATCGAATAATATATCGATGCCGATCGATTTTGCGCCCATCGCATCGAGCGCTCGCAACGCATCGGCGAGCAGCGCGCGGTCGAGCGGCGAGCGAACCCGCCGTTCAATCAGCACTTCGTCGGTATAGGTGACCATCGTGATGCGCTGATCTTGTGCGACAGGTTCAGCACTTAATGCGGCGCGCACGTCATAAAGCGCGTTTTCGGCGTCGCTGAGCGGCCGAGTGGTAGTGCTGAAGAGGGCCAGATAGATGGCAAGCGCCATCATCACTATCGTCAGTGCTGCGCGCCATGGCCCCAATTGCACGGCAAGGCGGCGGATCTGCTTGGCCCGGGTAACGCGCTGTGGCCCATCGTTGGCGTCACCTGAGGGCGCGGGATAAGCAGGGACGGGAATGGCCTCTGTCATGGTCGCAGCTTCTCCTGATGTGAAACAATCCTATTCTGCGGTGCGACCAACGTCATGGTTTGATTTTCACCCTTTGTGGCGGTTGCGCCATCGTCGCGCAATCCCTACATTGTGATTGAGCAATTGCGGCGCGGATATTCGCGCTGTGCACAGGAAAAGGTTTCTTATGACTGGCTTTGATGACCGTGAACGTGCCTTTGAAAATCAATTTGCACGCGATTCCGAAATAGAGTTTCGCATCATTGCGCGGCGTAACCGTTTGGTAGGGGCGTGGGCCGCAGAAAAAATGGGGCTGACCCCAGAAGAAGCCGATAGCTATGCCAAGTCGGTGGTTCAGGCCGATTTCGAAGAAGCGGGCGATGAAGATGTGGTGCGCAAATTACTGGGCGATCTGGCCTCGGCCGGCATCGACATCGATGACGCCAGCGTGCGCGCTGCGCTCGATGAAAAATCAGTCGAAGCACGTCGCCACTTCATCGAAGGGGTCTGATTGCGCTATGCCGATGCCCGCCGAAACGATTGAGACGCTCATTCGCGCCGCGATTCCCGATGCCAGCGTCGAGATCATCGACCTTGCTGGCGACGGTGATCATTATGCCGCGCGCGTGACGGCCGAGAGTTTTCGCGGGATGCCGCGCGTTCGCCAGCATCAGGCGGTTTACGCCGCGCTTGGCGGCCGGATGGGCGGCGAACTCCATGCGCTTCAACTAACCACCGCCTGCCCAGATTAGGGCCCGGGAAAGGACATTATGATGACCCAAACCACGCACGATCGCATTGGCCAGATGGTGCGCGATAGCTCCGTCGTCCTGTTCATGAAGGGGACGCCGCTGTTCCCGCAATGCGGCTTTTCATCCAAGGCATGCGCGATCCTCGACCACCTGGGAGTTGAGTTTGCGAGTGTTGATGTGTTGCAAGACCCCGAAGTGCGCCAGGGCATCAAAGCCTATTCGGACTGGCCAACCATCCCGCAGCTCTATGTGAACGGCGAGTTTGTCGGCGGCAGCGACATCATGATGGAAATGTATGAGGCGGGCGAGCTGCACAGCTTGTTTGGCAAAGCGGAGTAGATCTATAGCTGTTGTGCTCCTGCCCTTCGACTGCCTGCCAAGGCAGGCGCTCAGGATAAACTTCAGGCCAAGCCTGAAGGCAGGAGCGTTGGCCGTCAGACGCTTCACTTCATTGCCAACGCTCCGCATCAAGTGCGGAGCACGCCATGGTTCATTGTCAATGTGGAGATTTTCCCGGGTTGAAGCGGGTCAGCGTCAGGGACCAATCTGTGCCGACCCGCTTCATGTGGGCGAATACCCTCAGGAACATCAATAGTAATGCACCGCGCGTGCCAGTTTTAATAAATGGCGCTTTTCTAGGGCGTGTGATGGTTAATGGTCATTAACACGCGCGCCGACCTGTAAAATATTCCGACATTCAATTGGGCCTTGACAGACTACAGATGTAGTCGTTACGTCTACATCTGTAGATGTGGGAGGCAATTATGGCCGAGCGAATCAGTGATTCCGAATATGCGGTGATGGAACAATTGTGGCGTGCAGCGCCATTGACAGCCAATCAGGTCGCCGAAGCGATTGGCAGCGAGCGCAGCTGGAGCGTGCAGACGGTCAAGACGCTGTTGGCGCGGCTGGTGGCAAAGGGTGCGCTGGCGACCCAAGCCGATGGCCGCCGTTTCCTCTATAGCCCGTTGATCGAGCGTGAGGCACATCGTGCCGGCGAATCGCAGCGGCTGGTTGATCGCCTGTTTGGCGGGCGGATTTCGCCGCTGGTCGCGCAATTTGCCGATGCCGAAACATTGAGCGACACCGACATAGCCGAGCTGAAGGCGCTGATCGAAAGGCTGGAGAAATGAGCATGCCGACGCTCACCGCTTGGATGCTCGACACGTTAATCGCGACCACCCTGTTATGCGTGCTGGTGCTGGCTGTCCGCCGTCCAGTGGCCCGCACATTCGGGCCAGGGCTGGCCTATGCGCTGTGGCTTTTGCCCGCACTACGCATGCTACTGCCGCCGCTCCCTGCCTTTCTGCCCAGCCTGTCGGCGCTGTGGCCGGCGCCTCAGGCGGGCCCCGCACAGGATTTCGAAGTGATTGTATCGACTAACGCCCAAAGCTTGCCACAAACAGCATCGCCACTTGTCGGCGGGTGGCCGCTGGCGTTGCTGATCGTGTGGGTCGGCGGGGCGCTGCTCCACCTTGGCTGGCAATATTGGAGCCACCGCCGTTTGCTTGGCGTGCTGGCGGAGGCCGAGACGATCAGCTGGGTTGGCCGTGTTCGGATCGTTTCCAGCCCAGCCGTATCGGGGCCATTGTCGATTGGTCTATTGAACCCGATGATCGTCCTGCCCGATGACAGCCGATTGGCCCTGAGCGCGCCCGAGCGCGATCTCGCGGTGGCGCATGAACTGGCGCACCATAGGCGCGGCGATTTATGGGCTAATGGTGCGGCGGTGCTGTTCACCGCGCTCCATTGGTTCAACCCGATTGTCCACTATGCGTGGCGCGCCTTTCGTTTCGATCAGGAATCGGCCTGCGACGCGCTGGTGTTGGCCGGAGCCGACGGGCCGCGCCGCGGCACCTATGCCCGCGCGCTCGCCAAGGCCGCGAGCGGCCGCCCATCCGCCTTTGCCGCCTCGATGATGGGCAGCGAAAAATTAAAGGAGAGACTGACCATGTTGATTCAACCCACCCGTTCAAAATTGCGCCGCCGGATTGGCCTTGGCCTCGCCACTCTCGCCCTCGTTGGCTCGCTTGGCCTGACGGCCAGCACCGCGCTCGCCGATCCGGCTGAAACGCCAACCCCGCCAACGCCGCCCGCCGTCACCACCGATGGTGCGCTGAGCGTTGAGCGTTCACGCGACGGTGCCGAGGAGGTGACGCGCATCGTCGATGGCGATAGAACGACCATCATCCTGCGCACCGACCATCCCCTCGACCAAGCCGAGATCGATAGGCTGGTGGCACAAGCGCGGGCATCACGCGCTGATGCGACAGTCATGGCGGGCGAGAATCAGGATGGCCGCCAAATACATAGGGTGGTTATTCACCAGACATCCGATGGTGCGAACGACACCGCGCTCCCTGCGCCACCAGAGCCACCCATGCCGCCAGTCGTTCCGGGCGAGCATCGCTCCGAACATGCATTCGTGTTCCGCCACGGCGGCGAGCCAGGCGAGGGGAGCGCATCGGCAACCTGCGATGGCGGCGATGCTGGCAGCACGATCATCGAGCATAGCGACGGAGCAGGCAATGACCGCGCGACGGTGCGGATCGTCGGTTGTGGCGCGGTCACCAACGCAATTCGGGTCAGCGCGCTCCGTGCTGCACGGCAAGCCCTTGTGGGCATGGCGACCAACGACCATCTGACCGCCGAGCGGCTGGCAGGCGCACTGGCGCGGATCGACGCGCAAATCGCCGAGCTGGAGCGCGCTGGAAGTTAACGCCTATCGCTTGCCACCTATCGCTCAAGGGGTCTCCGCAAAGGCACTTGAGTAAACTCGGGTCGGGGCAAATACTGCTCCGGCCCCTTTTCCTTTGTGCCTATGGCTGCCACTATGGCGCAATGGACGCGCTCAACCCCTGGCCCGACACAATCCGCAGCGGAGAATGCGAGACGCATGAACCGCTGGTTCGCCGCGTGCTTGGCCCCAACCCGTCGCATTACACCTATACCGGCACCCAGACGTGGATCGTCGGTGCGGGCGCCGACGTGGCGGTGATCGACCCCGGCCCCGCAGGCAGCGGGATGAGCGTTGGTGACCCCGTTCCCGCAGACGCTTATGGCGCTTCTAGTGCCGCCTCCAGCGATGCTTTCGGCGATGGCCATGTCGAGGCGATACTGCGTGCGGTTGGGGACGCACGTATAGCCGCGATCCTGTGCACCCACACCCACCGCGACCACTCGCCCGCCGCCGCGCCATTGCAGGTGCTAACCGGCGCGCCGATCATCGGCTGTGCGCCGCTCGTCCTCCCCGACGATGGATTGCGTGCAGACTCCGCCTTCGATCCCGATTATGCGCCCGACCACGTGCTGGCCGATGGGGAAAGCGTTGCGGGCGATGGCTGGACATTGCGCGCCGTGGCGACACCGGGCCACACATCGAACCACCTCTGCTATGCGCTGGCGGAGAGCCGCGCGCTGTTTACCGGCGATCATATCATGAAATGGTCAACCACGGTGGTCAGCCCGCCCGACGGCAATATGGCCGATTATATGGCGAGCCTGGCCAAGCTTCAGGCGCGCGACGACCGCATCTATTACCCCGCGCACGGCCCCGCCGTTACCAAGCCGAAACAGCTGGTGCGCGGGATGCTCGGCCACCGCAAGAGCCGCGAAGCACAGATTTTGCGCGAACTTGCCAAAGGACCGCGCAGCATAGCCGAACTGGTGAGCGCGATGTATAAGGGGCTCGACCCGCGCTTGCACGGCGCGGCGGGGCGCAGCGTGCTCGCTCATCTGCTCGACCTTGAGGAGCGCGGGCATGTGCAATGCGATGATGAGAAATGGAGTTTGAGTGTATGACCACCCCCCACCGCAACAGCCTTGTCGGCGTTGATCTACTCACGGAAATTGCGCGGCTCAAGCAGGAGCGGAACGCCGTCATCCTCGCGCATTATTACCAACGGCCCGAGATTCAGGACCTGGCCGATTTTGTTGGTGATTCGCTCGAGCTTTCGCGCAAGGCGGCGGCAACAGATGCCGATGTCATCGCCTTTTGCGGGGTGCGCTTCATGGCCGAAACCGCAAAAATCCTCTCCCCACAAAAAACCGTGATCCTGCCCGATATGGACGCCGGATGCTCGCTTGAGGACAGCTGCCCACCAGACAAATTCGCGGCGTTCCGCGCCGAGCATCCCGACCATATCGCGCTGACTTATATCAACTGTTCGGCCGCAGTGAAGGCATTGAGCGACATCATCGTCACCTCGTCGAGCGCCGAGACGATCATCGCGCAAATCCCGCCCGAGCAAAAGATCATCTTTGGTCCCGACAAGCATCTGGGCGGCTATCTCAACCGCAAGTTCGGCCGCGATATGTTGCTGTGGCCCGGCGTGTGCATCGTCCACGAGGCGTTTAGCGAGACCGAATTGCTCAAATTGAAGGCGCTCCATCCTGGCGTGCCGGTTGCCGCGCACCCCGAATGCCCCGCACACATCATCGACCATGCCGATTATGTCGGGTCAACCAGCGGCATCCTCAATTTTGCCAAGACGATGGGCGGCGACACCCTGATCGTCGCCACCGAACCGCACATCATCCACCAGATGGAGCTTGCGGTGCCGGGGAAGACCTTCATCGGTGCACCGGGCGCGGACGGCAACTGTAACTGCAACATCTGCCCCTATATGGCGCTCAATACGGTCGAGAAGCTCTATGTGGCCCTGCGCGATATGACGCCGCGCATCGAGATGGAGGAGGGGCTGCGGCTGGCGGCGAAAAAAAGCCTCGACCGGATGCTGGAGATGGCGGCGGGGACGTTAGGTAAAGGCGATTTGGGGCGGGCGTGAAGTGAAAGACGAGAGTTATATTATTGACTTATGCGACAAAACACTTGGCCAAGTTGCTGAGCGCCAGCATCGGTTCGATTTCCTGCGCGGAGACCCGGGTAAGTCCGTCTTAGGCAGGATGCTTCCGGTCGACGCATGGTATCCAGACCTTGCACTGGTGATCGAATATCACGAGCGACAGCATACCGAAAAAGTCGCATTCTTTGACCGCCGCGAAACAGTTTCAGGTGTAGGCAGGGGAGCACAGCGCGCACTTTACGATCAGCGTCGTCGAGATGTGCTGCCGCAGCATTCGATCAGCTTGGTCATATTAAGCTACTTCGATTTCGAGCACCGATCAAACAAGCGACTGCTGCGCGTGGCCGCCGATAGCGATGTCATCCGCGATCGATTGGCTGCGTTTTGCTAGAGCGCATCCGATCCCTAATGCGACCATTCCACTCGAAATCGCTCAATGCCCAACTTATCCACAGTTTTGCGAATGGCATGTGGATGACTCGGGCCAAAGCCCCTAGCGACTCACCGCAAGGCATGTCAGCTTGCAACTATCGGAAGGACGGAAACGACGATACGCCGAAACGAGTTAGCTGGACGCGTAAGCGAAGAGTGGCCTCGGGAAGGCGAGCGGAGTGACCCGATCTCCAAGGGAAGGGTGAAAGCGAGGGACGGGCAGCGGCAACGCAAGGCCATTCGAAGTGGAAACCGGACCCGGGGCCGTGAAATCGGCCGGGCGAGGCTCAGCGAAAGCGCAGCCGGAGCACGGCATGATGAACGGTTCAGGCAAAGAGGACGCGGGCTTGCAAGAGAACGCGAAACCGGAGCCAACCGCCGCACTGGGCGGAGCATGGCGCGCCGACACGGTCCCTCACCGGATAGTGTCAGTGCAAAATGCACCGCACGCGGACGGCGAAGTGGGCGCTGAACCGGCGCAGGACCGAAGGTGGAAACGCTGGAGGGAATGCAAGGGGTCAGCGCCCATCACGTTTTGGGCTATGTTTTTGGGCTATCGCTCGCCGAGCTTTTACCACCCTCTTTTCCGCCAGATAATTTTTAGTGATGTGACGCACGTCACGACGCTGTCATCGCAACGCGCCTAATACAGCTTTGCGACCCGAAGGCGATTCTTCGCCCCTGCAGAGGGGTTGGGAAAAGCTCAACTCAGGGCCCGGCTATCCAGCGATGGCACGGTCGGGCCCAATTTTATGGCCTCATATTGCGCTGAATATCTGTAATAATCCGGTTTTCGTGATCAGATATATTGCGTCGCGTAGGGGGATGCCATGTTCGATCCACATTGTGAACGCGCGGCCTACCGCTCCTTGGTCGCGGAAAATGCGATATCGGGGTTGCGTTCTTGCTGATAGCTGATGTCCCAGACTGATCGCGCCATGAACACTGGGTTGCCGTCACGGTCGCGCGCGAGATTCGCCTGATTGATCTGGGTAAAGGCTTTCAGCGCCGCCTCGTCGCCCCTAATCCAGCGCGCGGTGTCCCAGGGCGAAGCTTCGAGCTTTGCCGCAACCTTATATTCCGCCTCCAGCCGCGATATGAGCACATCAAGCTGGAGCTGCCCGACCACGCCGACGATCATATTGGCGCCGATGGCGGGGGTGAACACCTGAATCACGCCCTCTTCGGACAAATCATCAAGCGCTTTTCGCAATTGTTTGGTTTTGGTCGGGTCAACCAGAGCGACGCGGCGCAAAATTTCGGGCGCAAAATTGGGCAGGCCAGTAAAACGCACATCATTGCGTTCGGACAGCGTGTCGCCAACCCTGAGCGTCCCATGGTTGGGAATGCCGATGATGTCACCCGGCTCAGCCGTATCGGCAATTTCGCGGTCCTGCGCAAAAAACAGGATCGGCGAATGCACCGCTATCGGCTTGCCCAGCGCCGACGGGATCAGCTTCATCCCGCGTTTGAAAGTGCCCGACACCAGCCGCATAAAGGCGATGCGGTCGCGGTGCTGCGGGTCCATATTGGCCTGCACCTTGAACACAAACCCCGTCACATCGGCGCGTGTCGGCGATATTTCGCCCTTGTCGGAAGGTTGCGGACGGGGCGGCGGCGCATAGGTGGCTATAGCCTGCAACAGCTCGATCATGCCAAATTGTTTGAGCGCGCTGCCGAACCATATTGGGGTCAGATCGCCCGCGCGATAGGCCTCAGCATCGAATGCCGGGTATCCCGCTTGCCCTAGCTCGGCTTCGGCCGCGAGCCGCGCACAGGCATCGCTCGTCAATTGTGCCGCCAGTGACGGGTCGGTGACGCTGCCGTGGAAACTGGCATCGCCTTCAAATAATCGCGATGTGCCGGTTGGCCGCGACAGGCGGCCGCTAGCAAAATCATAGAGACCTTCAAATTGTCCGCCCATGCCGACCGGCCAATTCATCGGGGTGACGTCGAGCGCCAGCGCGCTCGCCACCTCGTCCATCAGCTCGAATGGATCGCGCCCCTCGCGGTCCACCTTGTTGATAAAGGTGATGATCGGGACCGAGCGCAGGCGGCAGACCTCGAACAATTTCAGCGTCTGCGCCTCGATACCCTTGGCGGCGTCGAGCACCATGATCGCCGAGTCCACAGCCGTGAGCGTGCGGTATGTATCTTCGCTGAAATCTTCATGCCCTGGCGTATCGAGCAGGTTAAAGACGATGCCGTCCTTCTCGAACGTCATCACCGATGAGGTCACCGAGATACCTCGCTGCTGCTCGATTTTCATCCAGTCGCTGCGTGCGCGGCGCGCCGCCCCGCGCGCTTTGACCTCGCCCGCCAGATGCACCGCGCCGCCCTGCATGAGAAGCTGCTCGGTCAGTGTCGTCTTGCCCGCATCGGGGTGGGCAATGATCGCGAAGGTGCGGCGATTGAGGGTCATGTGCGCAGGGTTGCGCCCAGTTTCGCCGCTGCCGCGATCACCTTGTCGCTGATCGCCTTGATTTCGGCTTCGGTGAAGCTTTTGTCGCTGGGTTGCAACGTGACTTCGACCGCCAGGCTGAGCTGGCCATCGGGCACGCCCGCGCCGTCAAAGCGGTCGAACAGCCGCGCATCAACAATCGCCGCCTTGTCCGCGCCCTTGACCACGCGCACCAGATCACCCGCCGCCATCGTATCGGGGACAAGGAAGGCAAAATCGCGCGTCACCGATTGCAATGGCGGTGGGCTGAAGGCGTCGCGCGCCACGCCGCCGCCGCGCTTGGCGGGCAGCGCGTCGAGGAAAATCTGCGCCGCCACACCACCGCCATCGACGTCAAACGCCCTCGTCAATGCAGGGTGGAGCGCGCCAAACTCTGCGAGAATGGTTTTTGGACCCAGTCTGAGCGTGCCTGATTGGCCAGGGTGCCAGATGCCGCCCGCGTCCTCAATGCCCATTACCATCAGCCGATCAATCGGTGCGCCCGCCGCGTCGAGTAGTGCGATGGCGGCAGCTTTGGCGTCGAACGCGTCAAAGGCCTTTGCCTTGCCCGCAGCCCAAGACCGATCGCTCTTGGCACCCGCCATAATCAGCGCCAGCGTCGCCCGTTCGGCATCGGCCAGGTAACGTCGCCCAATTTCGAACAGCCGGACAGACGGTGCACCGCGCGCCTGATTACGGGCCGCCGCGCTCAATAGCCCGGGCAATAGCGACGGGCGCATGACCTTCATCTCTTCGCTGATCGGGTTGGCCAAAATCCACGAAGATTCCCTCCATGTGCCGCCGCCAACACTGTCCGCCTCCTTTTCGGGAATGAATGACCATGTGATTGCCTCGTGCAAGCCCAGCATCGCCGCCGCGCGCCTCAGCTTGCGTTCGGTCATCTGATCGGCGGTCGCGGTGGGTTTGGCGACGCCCGGTGCGCGCGGTAGCGGCACCGACACAATATGATCGAAGCCGATGATCCGCGTCACTTCTTCGACCAGGTCGGCGGGGCCATCGATGTCGCGCCGCCAGCTCGGCACGGTGACGGCCCATATGATCCCCGGTGGCCGTTCGCCCTGAGGAACCGCTGAGCCTGTCGAAGCGGTCTCTCGAAGGGTGCTTCGAGATGGGGCTTCGCGGGCGCTCTGCCCCTCCTCAGCACGAACGGAAGCGATGGTGAAGCCGAGCGACTCCAATATCGTGCGCTGCCGACCCTCAGCCACATCAATCCCGCCCAGAGACGCGCATAGAGTGGGGTCATAAGCCACCATCTTGATCCCCAATGGCGGCGCGCCGGCGCGGGTGATGGTAGAGGCCGTCCCGCCGCAATGCGCGATGATGAGCGCGGTGATGATTGTGATCGCATCGTCAAGGAACGCCGGGTCAACGCCGCGTTCAAATCGGCTGCGGGCGTCGCTGGTCAGGCTGAGCGCTTGGCCCGTCATCGCGATGTTTTCGGGGGTGAAATAGGCGACCTCGAGCAGCACGTCGCTGGTCGCGTCGCTGCACCCCGAATGCTCACCGCCCTTGATACCGGCGATGTCATGCACGCCGTGCGCGTCGGCGATGACGGTCATTCTATCCGAGAGCGTATAATGTTTGCCATCGAGCGCGATGACGGCCTCGCCATCGAGTGCCTTTCGCGCGTTCACTGCGCCGTGAAGCTGTGCCAGGTCATAGGCGTGGCTCGGTCGGCCAAGGTCGAGCATGACGAAATTGGTGATATCGACCAGTGCCGAAATGCTGCGTTGACCAACGGCGTTCAGCCGCCGCTGTATCCACGCTGGGCTTGCGCCATTGGTGACGCCATGAATGGTGCGGCCCCAGAATGCCGGGCATCCTTCGGGGTCGTCGGTGCGGATGGCAATGGCGCATGGCGGCATCGCAGCCTCGTCCGCCAGTGCCGTCAGTGCTTCAGCCAGCGGCGCATAGGCTGCATCCGCACCGTGGCGCGGCAACAGCGGCTTGAGCCGTCCCAGCCCGGCCGCTGCCAGGTCGCGCGCTATTCCGCGCACACCCATGCAATCCTGCCGATTGGGGGTTATTGATATGTCAATGACAGGGTCGCTGGCTCCCGCATAGTCGGCAAAGGCCTGCCCCACCGGGGCATCGTCGGGCAGCTCGATGATGCCGCCATGGTCGTCACCCAGTTCCAGTTCGCGCGATGAGCACATCATACCATTGGATGTGACACCGCGGATCGCCGCGACGCGCAGCTCCATCCCGTTCGACGGCACCACCGCGCCCGCCTGTCCAAACACGCCGATCAGGCCGGCCCGCGCATTGGGCGCGCCGCAAACCACCTGCACCGGACCGCCTCCGGCATCGACGCTCAGCACTTGCAGCTTGTCGGCCCCAGGGTGCGGCGCGGCGGAGAGGACGCGCGCGACACGAAATCCGACAAGGCGTGCGGCGGGATCTTCGACCCCCTCCACTTCCAGCCCGATACGGTTCAGGCGCGCCACCACTTCATCCACGCCAGCCGTGGTATCAAGATGCTCTTTGAGCCATCCAAGGGTTATCTTCACGCGGAAATCCCCCCTGACAATGTTGGCACGCTCAGCGCGCTAAAGCCGTAATGTTTAAGCCAGCGCAGATCACCGTCAAAAAAGACGCGCAAATCATCCATGCCATATTTCAGCATCGCCAGCCGATCGACCCCGACGCCAAAGGCAAAACCTTGCCATTCATCCGGGTCAAGCCCGCAATTGGCGATGACGTTGCGGTGGACCATCCCGCTGCCCAGCAATTCCATCCACGCATGGTCCGGCGCGTCGCCCGATCCGCCAACAACGCGGCGGCCCTTTTCCTGAACATAGCCGACATCGACCTCTGCCGATGGTTCGGTGAAGGGGAAATAGCTGGGGCGCAGGCGCAGCACGATGTCGTCGCGTTCGAAAAACGCCTTGAGGAAGGTTTCGAGCGTCCATTTAAGCTGGCCCATATGGATCCCGCGATCGATCACCAGCCCTTCGACCTGATGGAACATCGGGGTGTGCGTCGCGTCGCTGTCGCTGCGATAAACCCGGCCCGGCGCGATGATGCGGATCGGCTCACCAGCGCCATTGCTGCGCGCAGCCACCGCCTGCATCGTGCGGATTTGCACGGGCGACGTGTGGGTGCGCAGCAGCATCCGCCCGCCATCAGGGCTGCGATGATTGTCCCCCATATAGAATGTGTCGTGCATCGCCCGGGCGGGGTGTGTCGCGGGGATGTTGAGCGCATCGAAATTGGCCCATTCGCTCTCAATTTCCGGTCCTGTTGCAACAGAAAAGCCCATATCGGCGAAAATCTCGGCCAGCTCGTCCATGACTTGGGAAATCGGGTGGACCGACCCGCGTGGGGCCTGGTCGGCGGGGAGCGTCATGTCGAGCCGTTCGGTGGCGAGCTTGATATTCTGCGCCGCACTCTCCAGCTCGATTTTGCGGCCCGCAAGCGCTGCCGCGACCGTTTCGCGCAGACCATTAATGGCTGGGCCCTGCACCTGGCGTTGCTCAGCCGACATTGTGCCGAGCGTTTTGAGCAAGGCCGACACGCTGCCTTGTTTACCAAGCGCGGCAACGCGCACCGATTCGAGCGCGTCGAGGCCGTCGGCAGCCGCGATGGCGACCATTATGCTGGACTGGAGCGGGGCAATATCGGTCATCATAATCGCCTGATAAGCGAATGGGCGCGAACGGCAAGTGCCGCCCACGCCCATTGCGCGCATTATTCGAAGGTGTTGCGTTACGCGGTTTGCGGGTAACGCTGCCACAAAGGCCGCGCTAAGCGGCCTGCAAAGCTGCCTTCGCCTGCGCGATGATCGCGCTAAACGCTGCCGCCTCGTTCATCGCCAGGTCGGCCATGATCTTGCGGTCAATCTCGATCCCGGCCAATTTCACGCCGTGCATGAAGGTTGAATAGGTAAGCCCTTCGACGCGGACGGCGGCGTTGATCCGCTGGATCCACAGCCCACGGAAATCGCGCTTTCTGACCTTGCGGTCGCGATAGGCATATTGGCCGGCCTTTTCGACCGCCTGGCGCGCGACGCGGATAGTGTTTTTGCGGCGGCCGTAATAGCCCTTGGCCTGCTCGAGGATATTCTTGTGCTTGGCGCGCGTGGTAACGCCACGTTTGATGCGTGTCATATCATCCGCTCCTTATTTCAGGCCGTACGGCGCCCACAGGCGCACGTGACCGACATCCGAATCCGACAGCACGCTGGTGCCGCGATTGGTGCGAATATATTTGGCATTATGGCTCGACAGCCGGTGGCGTTTGCCCGCGACGCCATGTTTGACGAGGCCGGTCGCGGTGAACTTAAAGCGCTTTTTGACACCGCTTTTGGTCTTGAGTTTGGGCATTTTCATCTCCTTGAATTGCGACGATTTCGATCAGCCGTGGCAGCCCTGACAGCCAGGCAGATCATCCAAATATCGTGGCGAAGGCGCGCGATTAGCCGCAGCGCGGGGTAAATGCAAGCGATTCGATGGGTTATCCGAGCGCCTCAAGCACATCCTCTAGCCGCGCGGGGTCGCCAAGTGCAATAACGTGGCCGCCGCTGTCGGCGCTTGTCGCGTTGAGCGGCAGGCCATTCCAATCGCACATCATCCCGCCTGCGCCTTCGACCACCGGCACCAGCGCCGCAAAATCGTGGAGTTTTAGCCCCGCCTCGACGACAAGATCGACATGGCCCGACGCGAGCAGCCCGTAATTGTAACAATCACCGCCAAAGATCATACGGCGGTGCGCCGTTTTCGCGGCCAGTGCCATGAAATGCTCGCCGTCATGGGTGCTGAAATATTGCGGCCCGCTGGTGGCGAGCAGCGCATCGTCCAATGCGCGGCAGGCGCGGCTTTGCACCGGCTTGCCGTTGAACAATGTCGGCTGGCCAACCGCGCCGACCCAACGTTCATGCACAACGGGCTGATCGATGATGCCCAATATCGGGAAGCCGTCTTGGCACAGCGCGATCAGCGTGCCGAATATCGCACGCCCCGCGACAAAGCTGGTGGTGCCGTCGATCGGGTCGAGCACCCATTGGCGGCTCGCGCCTTCGCGCTCCTTGCCATATTCTTCGCCGATGATGCCGTCGCGTGGCCGCTCGGCCGTCAATATCCGCCGCATCGCCGCTTCGGCGGCGCGATCAGCCAGCGTCACCGGGCTTGCATCATCCTTGTGCTCCAGCCCAATGTCACCCCTGAAATAGGGGCGGATCGCGGCGCCGGCAGCATCGGCGAGGCGCTGCGCGAGCGCACTGTCGTCGGCAAGGCTCATGCTTGCCCAAGCTTTTCGCACAGCCGCGCCGCCAGCGTCCATGCATCCCCCGGCCATCGCGCGGTGATCAAATTGCCGTCCTCAACGACAAAACCGATGTCGCGCCGTGCCGCTGTGGCAAATCGCGGGATCAGGGGTCCGGCGTCATAGCCACCGTCCGGGCCCAGCGCCGCGCGCGCCTCGGACTCCACCGTTTGGGGATAGGTCTGATAATGGTCGCCCATCGCCCCCTTAGTTAGGAAAATCGACAGTTTTTCCATCTTTGCCGTAAGCGACGTGGTCTTTCGCCCGCGCAATAGCGGCGTGCCATCGGCTGCCGTGGTGCGCGCCAATGGCAGCACACCGTGGCAGATAGCGGCGGTCAGCTTGCCCGAGCCAAAGGCTTCGCGCGCAACGCGCTGTACTTCGTCGCTCTCGCAATAGGGGCGCATGCCGTTCGCGTGCCCGCCGGGAAACAGCACCGCCGCAGTGTCGGCCATATGCGCATCAAGCCAGCGGATCGGCTGCTTGAAGGCTTCGCTCGCAATCATCCGTTCGTAAAGCTTAGCATTGTCGGGCCGGGCCGTCATCGACCGCGCAGCCCAGGGCAGGCCCTCCCCGCTCAATGTCACGGGGTCACATGCCGCCGCTTTGCCGGTTTCGCTGGCAAATGTGACATCGTGCCCCGCCTCAACCAGCGCCGCCCATGGCACCGCCACTTCTGTCGGGTCAAAGTCGGTCTGCGGCAACAAGATGAGCGTTTTGGCCATGGGGTGCCCCTCAGTCGAACAAGCTCGACACACTCGTTTCATCGGCGATGCGGCGGATCGCCTCGCCCAGCAACGGCGCGATCGGCAAATGGCGAATGTTGCGCGCGGCCATCACGGCCTCTGTCGGGGCTATCGAATCGGTGATGACCACTTCGGTGAGCGCGGACGCCGCAATCCGTTCCGCTGCCCCGCCCGACAAGACGCCGTGGGTGCAATAGGCGACGACACCCGACGCCCCCGCGCTTTTAAGCGCATCAGCCGCGTTACACAGCGTCCCTCCCGAATCGACCATATCATCGTGGAGGATGCAAAATCGCCCCTCGACATTGCCGATGATGTTCATCACCTCGGAAACGCCAGCTTTTTCACGCCGCTTATCGACGATGGCGAGCGGCGCATCGTCGAGCCGTTTGGCAAGCGCGCGGGCGCGGACAACCCCGCCGACGTCGGGCGATACGACCATCATGCTTTCACTGCCATAGCGCTCCAAAATGTCGGCGCTCATCACCGGCGCGCCAAATAAATTGTCGGTCGGGATATCGAAAAACCCCTGAATCTGCCCCGCATGCAGATCGACCGTCAGCACGCGGTCGGCGCCCGCCGTGGTAATCATATTGGCGACCAATTTTGCCGAAATCGGCGTGCGCGGGCCGGGCTTGCGGTCCTGGCGCGCATAGCCGAAATAGGGCAAAACCGCGGTAATACGTTTTGCGGATGCCCGGCGCAGCGCGTCGATCATGATCAGCATTTCCATCAATGTGTCATTGGCAGGGTGGCTGGTCGATTGGATGAGGAACATATCTTCGCCGCGCACATTTTCGTGGATCTCGACGAAAATCTCGTCATCGGCAAAGCGGCGCACGCTGCAATCGGTGAGCGGCAGTGCTAGATAGCGTGATACCGCATCCGCCAGCGGTAAATTGGCATTGCCCGACATTAATTTCATGGTGTTTGCGGCCCGTTTGTTGCCCGCCACCCCTTAATCGGGCGCGACCCTTGTGGGAAGCCCTATCTTGGGCCCTGCCGCTTGCGCCAGATAGGTGCCAAACAGATGGTCCCACACCCCGATGGCAAAACCGTAATTATGGTTGTGATCCTGCCCATGTGCGCTGTGGTGGATGGCGTGCACGGCGGGCGTTACCCAGAAACGGCGCAGCATCGCGTCGAGCGGGGCGGGCAGGCGCAGATTGGCATGTTCAAACAAGCTGAACAGCGCCAGATAGGCTTCAAACATGATTACGGCAGCGGGGCTTGCACCCAGCATCAGCACGATCGCCGCCTTATACAGCATCGATACCAGTGCTTCGCCCGGGTTGAAGCGTACGCCGGTGGTCACGTCAAAGCCAGTGTCGGCATGGTGCAGCCGATGCAGCGCCCAGCCCCATTGGACCATATGCATCGCGCGGTGTTGCCAATAAATGGCAAAATCCATGGTGATGATGGTGGCGAGAATCACCAACCAGCCTGGCACATCAACAAGGTTGAACAGGCCCACGCCCTGTGATTGTGCCCACAGCGCCGCCGCCATCGGCCCAGCCATGCTGAGCATCCGCACCAGCAGCATCGAGGCAAGCCCCAACCCCAGATTGATCGGCCAGCGCGCGCGCGCAGCATGGCGCATCGGTCGCCAGATTTCGAGTAGGGCCAAGGCGACAAAGACTATTGCCAGCCCAGCTGTCGCCATGGTTTTGGGGTCGCTCATGCGCCGCTGATTACCAGCCCTTTCCCGAACAGGCAATCAGCACTAAAGCGGGGGGCATGACCGACACACGCACAATCGTCCTCGCCCAATTGACCCAAAGCGTTGGCGATCTCAAAGCCAATGCCGCCGCGATACTTGCCGTCCGCGCGCGGCACATGGCGGCCGACCTGATCGTTTTCCCCGAATTGCAATTGATCGGTTATCCACCCGAAGATCTGGTGCTCAAACCCGCGCTGCTGACCCGCGCTGATACCGCGCTGGCCGCGCTGGCCGCGCAAACCGCCGATGGCGGACCGGCGATGCTGGTCGGCACAGTGCTGCGCCGCGACGGGCTGCTTTATAACGCGATGGCCTTGCTCGATGGCGGGCGGGTGGCGGGCGTCACGCTCAAGCACGAGCTGCCCAATTATGGCACCTTTGATGAGCTGCGCTTGTTTGCCAGCGGGCCGCTCCCTTCTCCGCTTGACTTTCGCGGCATGAAAATCGGCGTGCCGATCTGCGAGGATATCTGGCATCCAGCGGTGTGCGGCGCGCTCAAGCGCGGGGGCGCGAACATCCTTATCTCGCCGAACGGCAGCCCCTATGAGATTGACAAGGATGACCTGCGTAGCAGCAAGGTCGCGGCAAAGCGCGCCGTCGAAACCGGATTGCCGATCGCCTATGTCAATCGCGTCGGCGGTCAGGACGAACTGGTGTTCGATGGCTGCTCATTCGTGCTCGATGCAACGGGGGCGGTTGCCCACCGCATGAAAGATTGGGAAGAGGAGGAGCGCGTCACCACCTGGTCGCGCGGGCGCGATGGGCGCTGGTCATGCGCACCCGGCGCGCTTGAAATATGGGAAAAACACCCTGCCGACATTTATAGCGCGATGGTTTTGGCGTTACGTGATTATGTCAATCGCAACAAATTTCCCGGTGTCGTCCTCGGCCTGTCGGGCGGGATAGACAGCGCGATTTGCGCCGCGATTGCCGCCGATGCGCTGGGGCCAGCGCGGGTGTGGTGCGTCATGCTGCCCAGCCGCTTTACCAGCCAGCTTAGCCTCGATGACGCCGCGCAATGTGCCGACATGATCGGGTGCAGGCATGAGGTCATATCCATTGCCCCCGCCGTAGAGGCGTTTGATGCGATGTTGGAGGGCAGCTTTGCCGACACGACATATGACACGACCGAGGAGAATGTGCAGTCGCGGATTCGCGGTGTGACCTTGATGGCTTTGTCGAACAAGTTCGGGCCAATGTTGCTGACAACCGGCAACAAGAGCGAGATGAGCGTTGGCTATGCCACCATCTATGGCGATATGGCCGGCGGCTATAATCCATTGAAAGATGCATATAAAACAACGGTGTTCACCCTGGCGCACTGGCGCAATGCACATGCGCCGCGCGGTTCACTCAACCCCGTTTTTCCTGTTATGCCGACAAGCATCATCGACAAACCCCCCAGCGCAGAATTGCGCCCCGACCAAAAGGATGAGGATAGCCTGCCACCCTATGCGGATCTTGACCGGATGTTGCTGGGGCTGGTGGAGCAGGAGCTGTCGGTTGATGATGTGGTCGCGCTGCACGGCTTTGACCGCGACAGTGTTGCGCGGATTGAGCGGCTATTGGCGATTGCTGAGTATAAACGCCGCCAAGCCCCGCCGGGCGTAAAGCTGGGGTCGCGCAATTTTGGGCGCGATCGTCGCTATCCGATCACCCACGCCTTTCGGACAGGGTGATGGCGGGTGCGGCGGGCGATGATGCGGGGTGTTGCGCCGCTTTTGCCGCATAGAGCGCTCTGTCGGCCGCGGCCATCAGGCTTGCCACTGAGCTCATTTCCTCGGTGCTCTGGGCCATGCCGGCGCTGGCGCCAATGCTGAGGCGTATATCATTGACGACAAAAGGTTTGGCGAGTGCGCTTAGCATATGATCAACGGCCATGGCCATCCTCGGCGCGGTGTGACCAAGCAACAGGATGGCAAACTCATCGCCGCCTACGCGGGCGACCTGGGCGTCATCGCCGCACGCCGCCTTCATGCGCTGGGCGACCTGGACAAGCAATTCATCGCCTGCGGCGTGGCCATGCTGGTCATTGACCGGTTTAAACGCATTGAGATCAACCAGAGCTATCGCCATCGTTTCGTCCCGATCAGCGTTTTGCATGCTTGCCAACAGCGCGCGGCGGTTCATCAATCCGGTCAGAGGGTCAGTATTGGCCTGTTCGTGAAAATGATGTTTAAGTATCAGTAAGTCGATCAATTGCTGATGCTCTTGTATAATAAGCCGTAGTAAAAAGGCGGCAGCGATGAGGATGATTGCGGCCGCTATGATGTCCATTTCATTGCCGGTTGCTAGCAAAGTCAGCGAAATAGGTATGAGCGGGATCGCCAGATTGAACAGCGTTGCGGCGCGAACGACAGAGAGGCAAAATGCGGTCGACAATGCCCCCATCGCGATAATCATCACGAAATAGGCCCTTTCCTCGGGTGCTGACATCAACCAGCTTATGACGCACCATAGGCTGCACAATAGCGAAATGACTGACGAGACAACGATCAACCGCAATATGAGCCGCCGCGCCTGGGCCGGGCTGGTTGCAGTTTTTGGGCGACGCAACCACCATATCAGACGCACCGCCGCCATTGTGGCTATGGTCAATGGTAGTCCAACGCGCAGATATAGCGGCGAATCCGTGCTGGCTGCGAGCATGGCGGCCAGCACGATAGTGATGAGCGTGACATAAAGGAGGGGCACTTGCGCAATCAGCCGCGCATAGCGCAGCATCGCAAGTTCATCACGAATCTCCATAG
>JBEBJX010000034.1:0-19528 GCA_040079655.1 Sphingopyxis sp.
TATCGGTGACTGCGCCGCTCTATCCCCTGGCACCAGAGGCCGGAGTGGAGGAAACGACCGGCTGGGCGCTCGCCTATTATCGCCATTATATCGCGAGCCATGACGGGCCTTTTGCCATGGGCGGCGATAGCGCCGGTGGCGGTCTCACTGCGGCCACCGCGATGCTTGTGCGCGACGCAGGGCTGCGCTCGGCTTCGGGTCTATTGCTGATTTGCCCGTGGCTCGACGCCAGCGGCACACATCCTGGCCAACCCGCGATAGAGCCGCGCGATTGCATATTGCGCATTCAGGGGGTTCGCGATGCTGGTCTGCTTTATGCACGCGATGTGCCGATTGATGATGCGCGTGTCAGCCCAATCCATGGCGACTGGTCGGGGCTGCCACCGATGATGCTATTTGGCGGTGGCGATGACATATTGGTCACCGACGCGCGCGCACTCAAGTTAAGGCTGCCTGAGGTTGACTATGATGAACAGGCGGGCTTGATGCATGTCTGGCCAATATTCTTTTTCTCCGAAGCCCAGGCCGCGCGTAAACGCATCGGCCAGTGGATTGCCGCCCAGTAATTTGCTCCCCAGTAACTAACTTGCCCCCAGTTACTTATGTGCCCCATTGACCTGGCGCACCACTAGCGCTAGGGGCCGCTCGCCTGATGAAGGATGGACCCATGGGTTCACCGCGATTCGGGTGCAACATATTGCCTGAACACTGCTTCAAGCTGGAAATAAAAGTCCGGAAGGCGTTTTCGCTGGCCGGTGCTTTTTGTGTTTTGCGGGTCCGCTCGCGAGATGTTTCGGTGGCGAGCAGAGTAACCAGCTATTAGGTGAAGACTTCATGCCTACGATTAATCAGCTCGTCCGTAAGGGGCGGGTGCCGCAAAAGACCAAGTCAAAGGTCCCGGCGATGGATGCCAACCCGCAAAAGCGCGGCGTTTGCACTCGCGTCTATACCACCACCCCGAAAAAGCCGAACTCGGCGCTTCGCAAAGTGGCCAAGGTTCGCCTGACCAATGCACGCGAAGTCATCACCTATATTCCAGGTGAGGGCCATAACCTGCAGGAGCATAGCGTTGTGCTGATCCGCGGAGGGCGCGTACGCGATCTTCCTGGTGTGCGCTACCATGTGTTGCGCGGTGTTCTCGACACGCAGGGTGTCAAGGATCGCAAGCAAAGCCGTTCGAAATACGGCGCTAAGCGTCCTAAGTAATTGGCCGGGTAAGGAGACCTTAATATGGCACGTCGTCGTCGTCCCGAACGCCGGGAAGTTCTGCCCGATCCTCAGTATGGGGATGTGGTGCTGACCAAATTTATGAACTCGGTCATGTATGATGGCAAAAAGTCGGTGGCAGAAGCCATCGTCTATGGCGCCCTTGAGACCGTAGAAGCCAAAGCGAAAAAAGAGCCAATCGGCATTTTTCATGATGCGCTCAACAATGTGAAGCCGGGTATCGAAGTGCGCAGCCGCCGCGTTGGTGGTGCGACCTATCAGGTGCCTGTCGAAGTACGCCACGAACGCGCACAGGCGCTGGCCATCCGCTGGCTGATCACCGCCGCGCGCAATCGCAGCGAGCCCACCATGGCGGGCCGCCTGTCGGGTGAATTGCTCGATGCCGCGAACAACCGCGGTAGCGCGGTGAAAAAACGCGAAGACACGCACCGCATGGCCGAAGCCAACCGCGCTTTCTCGCATTATCGCTGGTAAAGTCATTTGCCTGTCACCGTGGCGTTGCCCAAGCGGCGCCACGGGGCGGCACTAGCTAACGCATTTTCGCTATAGCCTATCGGGGCTTGGCACAGGAGTGAAGACCATGGCCCGCAGCCATCCGCTGAACATGTATCGCAACATCGGTATCATGGCGCACATCGACGCTGGTAAAACAACGACGACCGAGCGCATTCTCTATTACACAGGTAAATCGTATAAAATCGGCGAAGTCCATGACGGCGCCGCGACGATGGACTGGATGGAGCAGGAGCAAGAGCGCGGGATCACGATTACATCCGCCGCGACGACCTGTTTCTGGAACGATCACCGGATCAACATCATCGACACGCCTGGCCACGTTGACTTCACGATTGAAGTTGAGCGCTCGCTTCGCGTGCTTGATGGTGCGGTCGCTTGTTTCGACGGTGTTGCGGGGGTCGAGCCACAGTCGGAAACGGTGTGGCGCCAGGCCGACCGCTATGGCGTGCCGCGGATGTGCTTCATCAACAAGCTTGATCGCACCGGCGCAAACTTTGAATATTGCGTCCAGTCGATTATCGATCGCCTCGGTGCGCGCCCTGCGGTGCTTTATATCCCGATCGGCATCGAGGCCGAGCTTAAGGGTCTGGTTGACCTGGTCGAACAGCGCGCGATCATCTGGAAAGACGAAGCGCTCGGCGCCGAATTTTTCTATGAAGAGATTCCGGCCGATCTGGTGGACAAGGCTGCGGAATATCGCACCAACCTCATCGAAATGGCTGTTGAGCAAGATGATGATGTGATGACGGCCTATCTTGAGGGCAATGAGCCTGATGTCGCAACGCTCAAAGCGTTGATCCGCAAGGGCACGCTCGGCCATGCGTTTGTTCCGGTTGTGTGTGGCTCGGCATTCAAAAACAAAGGCGTTCAGCCGCTGCTTGATGCGGTTGTCGATTATCTCCCTTCGCCGCTCGACATTAAAGATGTGCAAGGGTTGAAGCTTGACGGTGAAACACCCGATTCGCGCCCCGCGACCGATGACGCGCCGCTGTCGCTGCTGGCCTTCAAGATCATGAACGATCCATTTGTTGGTTCGTTGACCTTTGCCCGCATCTATTCCGGCACCCTGACCAAGGGCACGTATTTGAACTCGGTCAAGGACAAGAAAGAAAAAGTTGGCCGTATGTTGTTGATGCATGCCAACAGCCGCGAAGACATTGACGAAGCGCATGCCGGCGACATTGTCGCACTCGCAGGGCTCAAGGAAACAACGACAGGCGATACATTGTGCGCAACCAATGCGCCGATCATCCTTGAGCGCATGGTTTTCCCCGACCCGGTTATCGAACTTTCGGTGGAGCCCAAGACCAAGGCTGACCAGGAGCGTATGGGCATAGCGCTCAATCGCTTGGCGGCAGAGGATCCGTCTTTCCGCGTTTCAACCGACCATGAGAGCGGCCAGACGATCATCAAGGGGATGGGCGAGCTGCATCTCGACATCTTGGTTGACCGCATGCGCCGCGAATTCAAGGTCGAGGCCAATGTCGGCGCGCCGCAGGTGGCCTATCGCGAAAGCCTCGCGAAAAAGGTCGATGTTGACTATACCCACAAAAAGCAATCGGGTGGTTCGGGTCAGTTTGGCCGCGTCAAGATCACGGTTTCACCTGGCGAGCGTGGATCGGGCATCACCTTTATCGACGAAGTGAAGGGCGGCAACATTCCGCGCGAATATATCCCTTCGGTTGAAAAGGGTATGCGCGAATCGGCTGAAAACGGCCATATGATTGGCTTTCCGATCATTGATTTCGAGATACGCCTGACCGACGGCGCTTACCATGACGTCGATTCGTCCGCCCTAGCTTTTGAAATTGCGGGCCGCGCGGCGATGCGCGAAGTCGCGGCAAAAGCGGGCATCAAACTGCTTGAGCCTGTGATGAAGGTCGAAGTCGTCAGCCCCGAAGAATATCTGGGTGATGTCATCGGCGACATGAACTCGCGTCGCGGGCAAATACAGGGCACAGACACGCGCGGAAATGCACAAATGGTCGAAGCCATGGTGCCGCTGGCCAATATGTTTGGCTATGTTAACCAGCTGCGATCCTTCACCCAGGGACGCGCAAATTACTCGATGCAATTCTCGCATTATGAGGAAGTGCCGCAGAATGTGGCTGATGAGGTTAAAGCTAAGCTTGCTTGACCGCAAAAGAACGACTAAGGGCGGCGCCTGATTCATGAGGCTTTCGTTCCGACTGAACTAACAACCATTTGTTTTTGAGGAAGACCCAGCAATGGCAAAGGCAAAATTTGAGCGGAACAAGCCGCACTGTAACATTGGCACCATCGGTCACGTTGACCATGGCAAGACTTCGTTGACCGCAGCGATCACCAAAGTGCTCGCCGAAACCACCGGCGGCGTTGCTGTTGATTTCGCGAATATCGACAAGGCACCTGAAGAGCGCGAACGCGGTATTACCATTTCGACCGCGCACGTTGAATATGAAACCGAAGCACGGCACTATGCCCACGTCGATTGCCCCGGACACGCCGACTATGTGAAGAACATGATCACCGGCGCGGCGCAGATGGATGGCGCTATCCTCGTCGTTTCGGCAACCGATGGCCCGATGCCACAAACCAAAGAGCATATCCTGCTCGCCAAACAGGTTGGCGTTCCCACCATGGTGGTGTTCATGAACAAGGTTGACCTTGTTGATGATGACGAAATCCTTGAGCTGGTTGAAATGGAAATCCGTGAAGAATTGTCGAAGCGTGATTTTGACGGCGACAATATTCCTATCGTTCGTGGTTCGGCGACATGCGCGCTTTCGGGCAGCGATGACAAGATGGGCCGCGATGCCATTCTTGAGCTGATGAAGGCTGTCGATAGCTGGATCCCTCAGCCAGAGCGTCCAGTTAACCTGCCGTTCCTGATGCCAATCGAAGACGTGTTCTCGATTTCGGGTCGCGGTACGGTTGTGACTGGCCGTATCGAAACGGGTGTTGTCAATGTCGGTGACGAAATTGAAATCGTCGGCCTTAAGGACACGACAAAGACGGTTTGCACGGGTGTTGAGATGTTCCGCAAGCTGCTTGATCGCGGTGAAGCCGGTGACAATGTCGGCGCCCTGCTGCGCGGCACCAAGCGTGAAGATGTTGAGCGCGGCCAGGTTTTGGCCAAGCCCGGCTCAATCACCCCGCACACCGAATTTAACGCAGAAGTTTACGTGCTGTCGAAGGATGAAGGCGGCCGCCACACGCCGTTCTTCAACAATTATCGCCCGCAATTCTACTTCCGCACAACCGACGTCACCGGTGAAGTGATCTTGCCAGAAGGCACAGAAATGATCATGCCTGGCGACAATGTCACCATTGGTGTTAAGTTGATTGCTCCTATCGCGATGGACCCAGGTTTGCGCTTCGCTATTCGCGAAGGCGGACGCACCGTCGGTGCAGGGGTTGTCGGCGCGATATCAAAGTAATATAGGCCCTCCAACGCCGCCCGATTCGCATGATTCGGGTGGCTTGGTTTTTCGCCAAAACATCGCAGGGAAATCGTCCCGATATCGGTCGCAAGGCTAGTCGGGATGTTCATCTGTGTTGCAAGGCTCGGCTCTTTCGCATCGATATATTGGGATTTTAGGGTAACCTTATGGACACGCAGAATATCCGCATTCGCCTTAAAGCATTCGACCATCGGGTGCTGGACCAGGCGACTAATGAAATTGCGGAAACGGCGCGCCGCACCGGTGCGCTTATTCGTGGACCTATCCCAATGCCGACGCGTATTGAAAAATTTACCGTGAACCGCGGCCCCCACGTCGATAAAAAATCGCGTGAGCAATTCGAGGTTCGCACCCACAAACGGTTGCTCGACATTGTGCAACCAACACCGCAGACGGTCGATGCTTTGATGAAGCTGGACTTGGCCGCTGGTGTGAATGTGGAAATACGACTGGCGTAAAGCCGGTTTGCGATGGCCGCCCTGACATATGTCGGGTGCAGCTGTCGGGAGATACCGCCGAAGCGTCGCTTCGGGCTGCGTCCCCCGTCTCGCTTGGCCCGTAACAGGGTCAGGCAACTCAGCCCGGGCGGGGCATGCATGACAATTTGGGCTGGACGGGTTTCCATCGAAACGAAGGTTTCGGCGGGTGCCTGATAAGCCCCCGAATGGTTCGGGGGCCTCTATGGGAGTATGGATCATGCGCACTGGCGTGATCGCCAAAAAAATGGGGATGACCCGTCTGTTTCAAGACGACGGCCGTCACGTACCCGTTACCGTCCTCGCCCTTGAAGGGTGTCAGGTCGTGGGTCAGCGTAATGCTGAGGCCGACGGCTATGTCGCGCTTCAACTCGGCGCAGGGACGGCCAAGGCGAAGAATGTAGCGAAGCCACAACGTGGCGCTTTCGGCAAGGCCGAGGTGGAGCCCAAGGCTAAGGTTGTCGAATTCCGCGTCAGCGAAGATGCGCTGGTTGATGTTGGCACCGAAATTGCGGCGGATCATTTTGTGGTCGGTCAGATTGTTGATGTTCAGGGCGTGACGCAGGGCAAGGGCTTTGCCGGCGCGATGAAGCGCTGGGGCTTTGGCGGCATGCGCGCAACGCACGGTGTTTCCATCTCTCACCGCGCGCATGGTTCAACCGGACAACGTCAGGACCCTGGTCGCGTTTTCAAGAATAAGAAAATGGCAGGCCATATGGGCGCGCGCAACCGCACCCAGCAAAATCTCGAAATCGTACGGACGGACGTTGAGCGTGGTTTGTTGTTCGTCAAAGGCTCGGTTCCCGGATCCAAGGGCGGGTGGCTGTTAGTGCGTGATGCGGTCAAGGTTGATCGCCACTCTGATGCGCCCTACCCGGCATCACCAAAACTGGCCAAATCCGCCGCAGCTCCGCTCGAAGTGCAGGATGAGGTCGCTCCGGCGTCTGATGCTGCCGAAAATACGGAGGGTTGAGCGCCATGAAAATGAAAATTCAAACGCTTGATGGCAAGGCCGCAAAAGGCGAAGTAGAGCTTGATGCCGCTGTATTTGGTGTTGAGCCGCGCGCTGATATTTTGCACCGCGTCGTGACCTGGCAACTCGAAAAGCGCCGCGGCCCGGCTCGTGCTACCCGCGAACGCAGCGATGTTGCGCGCACGGGTAAAAAATTCGGCAACCAAAAGGGTGGCGGTACTGCTCGTCACGGCAACCGCCGCGCCCCGATCTTCATCGGCGGTGGTAAGGCACACGGCGCAAGAGCCCGCACCTTTGGCCACTCGCTCAACAAAAAAGTGCGCGCATTGGGCCTTAAAATGGCTTTGTCGGCAAAGGCTATGAGCGGTCATCTGGTGATTATCGACAGTCTTGATGTTGCCGGTGGCAAAACACAGGCGCTGGCCGGTCAATTGGCAAATCTCGGTTTCAACCGAGCTTTGTTCATTGATGGCGCGGCGACCAACATCAGCTTTGCGCATGCATCGGCCAACCTTGGTGGGGTCAATCTGCTCCCAGCCATCGGCGCCAATGTCTATGACATTTTGAAACATGACACGTTGGTGCTGACCCGCGCCGCGGTCGAAGCGCTGGAGGCCCGCTGCAATGGCTAAGGCAAAGCAGGCAATTGATACACGCCACTATGATGTTGTGTTGAGCCCGGTCATCACCGAAAAATCTACCTTGCTTTCAGAGCATAATGCGGTTGTTTTTCGCGTTGCGAAGGACGCGACCAAGCCGTCTATCAAGGCTGCGGTTGAAGCGCTGTTTGATGTGAGCGTCACCAAGGTGAACACGCTCAATCAAAAGGGCAAGACCAAGAAGTGGAAGGGCCGCCCTTACACGCGCTCCGACGTTAAAAAAGCGGTTGTGACGCTGGCCGAAGGCCAGTCGATCGACGTGACCTCAGGCATTTAAGGGCGAGCGGGACAATGGCACTCAAACATTATAATCCGACGAGCCCCGCGCGCCGCGGTCTCATATTGGTGGATCGTTCTTCGCTGTGGAAGGGCAAGCCTGTCAAGGCGCTCACCGAGGGCAAGAGCAAGACCGGCGGTCGCAACAATAAGGGCCATGTGACATCGCGTGGTATCGCGGGCGGTCACAAGCAAAGCTATCGCCACATCGATTTCAAGCGTCGCAAATGGGACGTTTCAGCCACCGTTGAGCGGTTGGAATATGACCCCAACCGCAGCGCCTTCATCGCGCTCGTCAAATATGATGACGATGGCTCGGTGGCCTATATCATTGCGCCACAGCGTCTGGCAGTTGGTGACAAGGTTGTTGCGGGCCAAAAGGTCGACGTAAAGCCTGGTAACGCCATGCTGCTGTCGCAAATCCCGGTTGGCACCATCATCCATAATATCGAGATGAAGCCAGGCAAGGGCGGCCAGATCGCGCGTTCGGCGGGCACCTATGCACAGCTTGTTGGTCGCGATCGCGGTATGGTGATTGTGCGCCTTGGTTCGGGCGAGCAGCGTTATGTTCGCGGCGATTGCATGGGTACCGTTGGCGCCGTGTCTAACCCTGATAATGCCAACACCAACCTGGCCAAGGCTGGCCGCAATCGCTGGCTGGGAAAGCGCCCTCTGACGCGCGGTGTTGCCAAAAACCCTGTCGATCACCCGCATGGTGGTGGTGAGGGCCGGACATCGGGTGGTCGCCATCCAGTGACACCATGGGGCAAGCCGACCAAGGGTGCCCGCACTCGTAACAACAAGACGACTGACCAATATATCATCCGGTCGCGTCACGCCAAGAAGAAGAGGTAAGCCATGGCCCGCTCAGTCTGGAAGGGTCCGTTCGTCGAACTCAGCCTGCTCAAGAAGGCAGAGGCTGCAACCGAGTCTGGTGGCCGTGCGCCAATCAAGACATGGTCGCGCCGCTCGACCATCTTGCCGCAATTTGTTGGCTTGACGTTCAACGTTTATAACGGCCGCAAACATGTTCCTGTGTCGGTGACCGAGGACATGGTCGGTATGAAATTGGGTGAATTTGCGCCCACGCGTTATTTTCCTGGCCATGCCGCTGATAAGAAGGGCAAGCGCAAATGAGCAAGCCCAAATCTCCGCGCCGCGTTGGCGAAAAGGAAGCGCTGTCCGTCGGCACCACAATTCGTGGTTCGGCTCAAAAGCTCAATCTGGTTGCCGCGCTCATCCGTGGCCGCAAAGTCGAAGAAGCGCTCAACGTGCTGTCTTTCTCCAAGCGTGCCATGGCTGTTGACGTGAAAAAAGTGCTCGCATCGGCGATCGCCAATGCGGAAAATAATCACAACCTCGATGTTGACGCTTTGGTCGTCAAGGAAGCCAGCGTTGGTAAAGCCATGGTCATGAAGCGGTTTCACACCCGCGGCCGCGGCAAATCGACACGCATCCTCAAACCATTTAGCCGTCTGCGCATCGTCGTCGAGGAAAGGGAAGAGGCGTAACATGGGCCACAAGACAAACCCCATCGGCCTGCGTCTTCAGGTCAACCGCACGTGGGATAGCCGCTGGTTTGCGGAGCGTGGCGACTATGGTCGTTTGCTTCTCGAAGACCTTAAGATGCGCAAATTCATCATGAAGACATTGCCCCAAGCGGCAATTTCCAAGGTGGTGATCGAGCGCCCAGCAAAGCTTTGCCGCGTTAGCGTTTATGCCGCGCGCCCTGGCGTGATCATCGGTAAAAAAGGCGCCGATATTGACAAGTTGAAAAAACAGCTGGCCGCACTGACCAGCAGCGAAGTCAGCCTCAACATCGTTGAAATCCGCAAGCCCGAGGTGGATTCTCGCCTTGTTGCGCAAGGGATTGCCGACCAGCTTATTCGCCGCGTAGCCTTCCGCCGTGCGATGAAACGCGCTGTGCAATCGGCCATGCGGCTTGGTGCAGAGGGTATCCGTATCAACTGTGCCGGGCGTTTGGGCGGCGCTGAAATCGCGCGGACCGAATGGTATCGCGAAGGGCGCGTGCCGCTCCACACGCTGCGTGCCAATGTTGATTATGCAGAGGCAGAGGCGCTGACCGCCTATGGTATTTGCGGAATCAAGGTTTGGATATTCAAGGGCGAAATCTTTGCCCATGACCCGATGGCAACCGACCGGTTGATGGTGGAGGCTCAAACCTCCGGCGTCCGCCCAGCGCGCTAAGGGATAGGAAAAGCTCATGCTGCAACCAAAGCGCACAAAGTTTCGCAAGGCCCACAAGGGCCGTATTCATGGCGATGCCAAGGGCGGCACCGATTTGAACTTCGGTGCCTATGGCCTGAAAGCCCTTGAGCCAGAGCGGATTACCGCGCGGCAAATCGAGGCGGCTCGTCGGGCAATCACACGGCACATCAAGCGTCAGGGCCGGTTGTGGATCCGTATTTTCCCCGATGTTCCTGTGTCGTCCAAGCCAGCCGAAGTCCGCATGGGTAAAGGTAAGGGTAGCCCAGAATATTGGGCCGCGCGGGTCAAGCCGGGCCGCATATTGTTCGAGCTGGACGGTGTTCCCGGCCCACTCGCAGCAGAAGCATTTAGCCGTGCAGCAATGAAGCTGCCGATCAAGACCAGGGTAGTGGCGCGTCTTGGCGATACTACGCACCTCGGAGCATAAACATGGGCAAGATGACAGACGATCTGCGCCAAAAGAGCGATGATCAGCTTTCCGAGCAGCTTGGTGAGTTGAAGCGCGAGGCGTTTAATTTGCGCTTTCAGGCTGCAACTGGCCAGATGGAGCGGCCCGCCCGTGTGCGTGAAGTGCGCCGCACGATAGCGCGGATCAAAACTTTACAGACGCAGCGCTCTGCTGCGCCAGCGAATTAAGGACGAAGCCCATGCCAAAGCGCATTCTTCAAGGCACAATAGTGTCGGACAAGGGCGATAAGACTGTGGTGGTCAAGGTCGAGCGCCGGGTCAAGCACCCGCTCTATGCCAAGATTATCCGCCTATCGAAGAAATATCATGCCCATGATGAGGGCAATGAGTTTCACACCGGCGAAGTGGTTCGTATCGAAGAGACGCGCCCAATCTCCAAGCAAAAAACTTGGCGGGTGATCGATCGCGTTGATACGCATGGCAAGCCAAAGACTGCGGTTAACGCATAATTTGGGCAACTGATGATTTTTTGGAACTCCCGGGTGGCTCAATTGATTGGGAACCCGGAAAGCCAGTGAGAGGAACGGATCAATGATCCAAATGCAATCCAACCTCGACGTCGCGGATAATAGCGGCGCAAAGCGCGTCCAGTGCATTAAAGTGCTGGGCGGGTCCAAGCGCCGAACTGCTGGGGTCGGTGACATCATTGTGGTGTCAATCAAAGATGCTGCGCCGCGCGGCAAAGTGAAGAAGGGCGATGTCCATCGCGCTGTTATTGTCCGCACGGCAAAGGAAATTCGCCGCGCCGATGGCAGCGTCATTCGCTTTGACTCGAACGCAGCCGTCTTGATCAACAAGAATAAAGAGCCAATCGGCACACGTATCTTTGGCCCAGTGGTGCGCGAATTGCGCGCCGCGCAGCATATGAAGATCATCAGCCTTGCTCCGGAGGTGCTGTAATCATGGCAAGTGCCAAGATCAAAAAAGGCGATAATGTCGTCATCCTGACGGGTAAGGACAAGGGCAAGACCGGCGCGGTCACCCAGGTCATCCCTCGCGACGGCAAGCTCATTGTCGCTGGCGTCAATATTATCACGCGCCATCGCAAGCCAACACAGACCAACCCTGAGGGTGGTTTGGAAAAGCGCGAGGCAGCTTTGGCTATCTCAAACGTTGCTGTGGCAGACCCAAAGACGGGCGCGCCAACGCGGGTTCGTTTTGAGATGCGCGACGGCAAAAAACTTCGTGTTGCCGTAAAATCGGGGGAAGTGATCAATGGCTGACCGTTATATTCCCCGCCTCAAGCGCGACTATGATGAGCGTATCGTCAAGGCGATGACCGAGAAATTCGGCTATACGAACGCGATGGCGGTTCCGCACCTTGAGAAGATTGTTCTCAACATGGGCGTGGGTGAAGCATCGCAGGACAAGAAAAAGGTCGAGACGGCCGCTGCTGAGATGGAGCTGATTGCCGGACAAAAGCCCGTGATTACGCGCGCAAAGAAATCTATCGCTCAGTTCAAACTGCGCGAAGGTATGCCAATCGGTGTTAAGGTAACGCTTCGCCGTGAACGCATGTATGAGTTTTTGGACCGTCTGGTCACAATCGCAATGCCCCGCATCCGCGATTTCCGTGGCCTCAACCCCAAAAGCTTTGATGGTCGTGGCAATTACGCCATGGGCCTCAAGGAACAGCTGATTTTCCCCGAAATCAGCTACGATCGCATCGACAAAGTGCGTGGATTAGACGTTATTATTGCCACTTCGGCGAATAGTGACGACGAAGCACGCGAATTGTTGCGCTTGTTTAACTTCCCCTTCCCGCAGGAAGAAGAAGAAAAGCAAGCCGCGTAACGGGCCTGGCCCACCAACCATTCCGGCGAGGTTTAGCCACCCGCCAAGCAAGGAAAAGTGAACTTAAGTCATGGCGAAACTGAGTTCGATTAACAAGAATGAGAAGCGCAAGGCGTTGGCAAAGAAATATGCCAATCGGTACGCGAAGCTTAAGGCAGTGGCCAAGGACACATCGCTCGACGAAAGTGAGCGGATGATTGCCCGGCTGAAGATGGCTGAGGTGCCGCGCAACGGCAACCCGACGCGCATCCGCAACCGCTGCGAGCTTACGGGTCGCCCGCGCGCATATTATCGCAAGTTCCGGCTTTGCCGTATTCAGCTGCGTGATTTGGCCAATAAAGGCCTGATCCCCGGCGTCGTCAAGTCAAGCTGGTAAGGATAGACTATGGCATTGACCGATCCTTTGGGTGACATGCTCACCCGCATCCGCAACGGACAACGCGCAAAGAAAGACAGCGTAATCACGCCTGCTTCTAACTTGCGCGCCCGTGTTCTCGACGTGTTGCAACGCGAGGGCTATATCCGCGGATATACAGAAATCCTGCTTGGCCGCTTTGAACAGCATAAGGGCATTCGGATTGAGCTGAAATATTTCGAGGGCGAACCCGCAATCCGCCACGTAGCGCGCGTGTCCAAGCCTGGACGCCGCGTCTATTCGGGGACCAAGGAATTGCCACGCGTGAAGAACGGTATGGGCATCACCATCGTTTCGACGCCGCGCGGTGTGCTTTCGGACGCCGAAGCCCGCGACGCAAATGTTGGTGGCGAAGTGCTGGCGGAGGTATTTTAATATGTCACGCATTGGCAAAAAACCTGTGACTATGCCTGGCGGGGTTAGCGCCTCGATTGAAAATGGTTTGCTCGCGGTCAAGGGCCCCAAGGGCCAGCTGTCGATCCCTATGGCCGATGATGTCAGCTATACGATCGACGATGGCGGTATCACGGTGCAACCGGCAAATGCCACAAAGCGCGCACGCGCATTTTGGGGTATGCAGCGGACCTTGGTTCAAAATCTTGTTGTAGGCGTCACCGATGGCTTTACCAAGGTGCTTGAAATCACCGGCGTTGGTTATCGTGCAAACAGCCAGGGCAAGACCTTGAAGCTGCAACTTGGCTATAGCCACGATGTCGATTTCGCGGTGCCAGATGGCATCGAGATTAAGACCCCCGACAACACCACGATTGAAATCAGCGGCATCGACAAACAAAAGGTCGGGCAGGTCGCGGCGGAAATCCGGCGTTGGCGCAAACCCGAGCCGTATAAGGGCAAGGGCATCAAATATCGCGGCGAGTTCATCTTCCGTAAGGAAGGGAAGAAGAAATAATCATGGCATTAAAACGCTCATCTTTCGACAAGCGCCGCCAACGCGTGCGCACCGCCCTTCGCAAACGCGCGGGCGACCGCAAACGCCTTTCGGTGCATCGCTCTGGCCGCCACATTTATGTGCAGCTGATCGACGACGCCGCTGGTCAAACGCTGGCTATGGCCTCAACGCTCGACAAATCTGTGCGCGGCGCCACCGGGGCAACCTGCGGCGCGGCGGCGGATGTTGGCAAGCGCATAGCCGAAGCGGCCAAGGCGGCGGGTATCACGCGCGTCGTTTTTGATCGCGGTGGTTTTCTATTTCACGGCCGGGTCAAGGCACTTGCCGATGCGGCACGCGAAGGCGGATTGGAATTCTAAATGGCTGATGTAATCGAAACCCCAGGTCAAGAAGGCGCTCCTGCCGATGCAACTGCGCGCGGACCGCGCGGCGGCCGTGGCCGTGGCGGCGGCGCAGCGGGTGGCCGCGAAGGCCGTGGACGCGGTGATCGCGATCGTCGCCCCAGGAATGCCGAGGAAGATGGCGGCGAAGAGTTCATCGAAAAACTCGTTCACATCAACCGCGTCAGCAAGACCGTTAAGGGCGGTAAGCGTTTCGGCTTTGCCGCACTGGTCGTGGTCGGCGATGGCAAGGGCCGTGCCGGCTTTGGCCATGGCAAGGCGCGCGAAGTGCCAGAGGCTATTTCCAAGGCAACCGCCGCTGCTAAGAAAGCAATGGTGCGCGTCCCCTTGAAGGAAGGCCGCACGCTGCATCACGATGGCATCGGCCATTTTGGCGCCGGACTCGTCAATGTTCGCTCGGCGCCGCAAGGGACGGGGATCATCGCAGGTGGCCCGATGCGCGCTGTTTTTGAATCCTTGGGTGTTGCCGATGTTGTGTCCAAATCAAACGGCACATCAAACCCCTACAACATGGTGCGCGCAACATTTGAAGCATTGAAAACACAGGTTAGCCCCAAGTCTGTGGCGCAGCGCCGCGGCAAAAAGGTTGCCGATCTGCTTCGTCGTAGCGGCACTTCGGCTCGTGAAGCGGAAGCCGATGCGGCTTTGACGGAGGCTTAATTTCATGGCTGGCAAAAAAATGTTCACCATCAAGCAGGTCGGTTCGCCGATCCGCCGACCAAAATCTCAAGCGGCAATTTTGACGGGTCTTGGCCTTGGCAAAATGCACCGCGTTGTCGAAATCGAAGACACGCCATCGACACGCGGCATGGTTCATGCCGTGCGCCACATGGTGCAAGTCGTCGAGGATTAACCCATTTTGCCGTCTCTGAGCGGCATCAGCGCGAATAGAGCGAAAGCGAGTGCGATATGAAACTGAATGAACTCCATGACAATCCTGGTGCCCGTCATCGCCGTATGCGCGTTGGCCGTGGTATTGGCTCGGGCAAAGGCAAGACAGCGGGCCGCGGCCAAAAGGGTCAGTCCAGCCGTTCCGGCGTCGCCATCAATGGTTTTGAAGGCGGCCAGATGCCGCTTCACATGCGTTTGCCAAAACGCGGTTTCAACAATATTTTCGCCAAGGACTATGCCATCGTCAACCTGGGCATGATCCAAAAGTTGATTGACGCTGGTTCGCTTGATGCCAAGGCTGTGATTGATCAAACCGTGCTTCAGGCGGCTGGTGTCGCACGCGGTGGCAAGGATGGCGTGCGTATTTTGGCCAAGGGCGAGCTGAAGACTAAGCTGAGCTTCAGCGTCGCTGGCGCATCGGCCGGCGCGGTTGCGGCGATTGAAAAGCTGGGCGGCGCGGTCGAGATATTGATCAATAAACGCGATGCCGCGCGCGCAGAAGCCAGCGAAGTCGGCAAAGCCAAAAAAGCGGCCAAGGCTGCACGCAAAAAGGTTTGATCATCTTTAGCTGGGGGCTTGCGCCCTCGGCCTGAGCGCCCCATGTGTGGGCGTGTATGCAAGATGGACGACTGGCTATATGTTTCAGTCATTGTTTATCGACACCATACGGCAACTCTCCCAATAGGGGGGCAATTGCCCGGGCCAGCACTCCCGCTGTCACGGGCCAGATCGAGGCAGGCATTATGGCATCTCGCGCCGACCAACTTGGGCTCAACCTTAATCTCGCGAAGTTCGGTCAAGCGACCGAGCTGAAGAACCGCTTATGGTTCACACTCGGCGCGCTTGTCATCTTTCGCTTTCTAAGCTTTGTGCCGCTGCCTGGTGTCGACCCTGTGGCGATGAACCAGCTTTATAGCCAAGCCGCATCTGGCGGGATCCTTGACCTTTTCAATACATTTTCAGGCGGAAGTCTTGAGCGGATGAGCATCATTGCGCTCGGCGTTATGCCCTATATTACCGCGTCGATTGTGGTCCAGCTGGCGGCGGCGCTCTCGCCGACTCTGGGTGCGCTCAAAAAAGAGGGTGAGAGCGGTCGCAAAAAACTCAATCAATATACCCGCTACGGCACAGTATTTCTGACTGCGGTGCAGGGTTATTTCATTGCGTCTGGCCTTGAAACATTAGGTGCCAGCCAGGCCATACAACCTGTGATTGACCCTGGCATGTTGTTCCGCATTACAGCTGTTATCAGCCTGATTGGCGGCACTCTGTTCCTGATGTGGCTGGGCGAACAGATTACCAGCCGCGGCATTGGCAATGGTGTTTCGCTCATCATCATGGCCGGTATTGTGGCCTCAATGCCGCAAACGCTGGCGCAATTGTTTGAAAAGGGTCGCACCGGCGACCTTGGCGGCATATTAATCGTGGCGCTACTGGGCGGCGCCTTTGGGGTCATCTGGTTGATCAGCTTTATGGAGCGGGCACAGCGCCGTGTGCTGGTGCAATATCCCAAGCGCGCGACGCAGCAGGGCATGGCGCAGCAGGAACGCAGCCATTTGCCGCTCAAGGTCAATACCGCGGGCGTCATTCCGCCGATCTTTGCCTCCTCGCTCCTGCTCATGCCGCTGACGATCACGCAATTTCTGGGCCAGCGCGTCGATGAAGAAACATTTTGGGGGCGCACATTGCTCAACCTCAATCAATGGTTCGCGCATGGCCAGCCGCTGTATATGGGTCTTTATGCTGCGGGCATATTATTCTTCGCCTTTTTCTATGTTTCGGTGGTGTTCAACCCCGAAGAAACCGCGGACAACCTCAAACGACAGGGCGGATTTATCCCGGGCTATCGCCCCGGTAAATCAACATCGGACTATCTCGACTATGTGCTGACACGGATCACGGTGATCGGCGCCATCTATCTAGCCCTCATTTGCCTCATTCCTGAATGGGTGACGGCGTCAACCGGCATCGGCCTGGCGCTTGGCGGGACCAGCCTGTTGATTTTGGTCAATGTGACCATCGACACGGTGACACAGATTCAGAGCCATTTATTGGCGCACCAATATGCCGACCTTATCAAAAAGGCCAATCTCAAGGGTAAAAGGCGTTAATCGCTAAGGGGGGAAGGCCATTGGCTCTCGACATCATATTGCTTGGCCCGCCTGGCGCGGGCAAGGGCACACAGGCCGCGCGGCTGCAAGACGCGCATGGTATGGTCCAGCTATCCACTGGCGACATGCTGCGTGCTGCGGTAAAAGCCGGCACCGCCATCGGGCTTCAAGCCAAGGCGGTTATGGAAGCGGGCGAGCTGGTTTCGGACGAGATTGTTTCGGGCATTATTGGCGATCGACTTGATGAACTGGGGCCGGACACGCCGGTGATTTTTGATGGCTATCCGCGCACAGCTGCACAGGCCGAGGCGCTTGATGCGATCCTTGCCGCGCGTGGCCGCACTTTGGATCATGTTATTGAGCTTGAGGTTGACGAGGATGCGCTGGTTGAGCGCATTACGGGCCGTTACACCTGTGCCAAGTGCGGCGAGGGCTATCATGATCGCTTCAAACAGCCGCGCGTTACCGGGGTCTGTGACAATTGCGGCGGCACCGAGTTCAAACGCCGCCCCGACGACAATGCCGAAACGGTGCGCACGCGGATGGCCGAGTACCGCGCCAAAACTGCGCCAATCCTTCCCATCTATGAAGCGCGTGGCATCGTTTCGCGCGTCGATGGCATGGCGGATATGGAGCGCGTTGGCGCGGCGATAGAGGCGCTTCTCAATAACAATTGAATATGCCTTCATAGGGCTCAAGCAGCTTGAGCTTCTCGCTATGCCGAGTGCGGTTACTGCGCCTTAACCGCGGCAGTCTTCGATGACGCGCGACACCGCTGCTCTTGTCGGCATGATCAGCGGCGGCTGATGTGATGCTTCGATCAAAAATCGCCCGTTCGAATAGGCGATCTGGTCCCATAGCGGGTCGCGCGCATCAAGGCTGGTGTAGATAAGGCGCGCGGCAAGATCGACCCTCGTGGAGAGCTCGCGCAGGGCAAAGCTGTTGCGCACCCGCAAACTCACCGCTGTATCGGCGGGGACAATGCCGCTTCGGCCCAGACTGATGGCGTTGTTGCCGCAAGCGATTATCGCCATCACCGTGCCATTGGTATCGGTAAAGGTCGCGCGGGGGTTGCCGCCACTGTCCGAATATCGCCATTCGCCATGCGTCAGGTCATCGACGCTCCAGTCGCCGCTATAGCGGTCGGCCAATGGAATTGGCACGGGCGGCGCGGCGCGTGGTGCGGGGGTCGGCGGCAGAGGTGCGGCGGCGTGCGGCGGCGGGGCGCAACTGGCGAGCAAGGGCAATAGCATGAAAGATATGGCGTAACGCAACATCACTACCCTATGCCCGCTCATACCGTTTCGGGCAAGCGCCAGTCGATTGGGGTGAGGCCGCGCTGTCCCAGAAACGCATTGGCTTTGGAAAAATGCCGACAGCCGAAAAAGCCATTATGCGCAGAGAGCGGCGAAGGGTGCGCAGCGCGCAGCACCAGATGACGCCCTCCTTGCTCAAGGTCATCGACGAACGCCGCTTTCTTTTGCGCATGTGCACCCCACAGCAGGAACACCGTCGGCGTCGCACGCGCATTGACCGTAGCGATCACCGCATCGGTCAACGCCTCCCAGCCTGCCCCTGCGTGGCTTGCCGCTTGCCCCTCCTCAACCGTCAGCACCGCGTTGAGCAACAGCACGCCTTGTCGCGCCCAGCTTTCCAGAAATCCGTGGGTTGCGGGCGCGATGCCGAGGTCGCTGTGCATTTCCTTATAGATATTGCCGAGCGACGGCGGGGTCCGCACCCCGGGCTGGACACTGAAACACAGGCCATGCGCCTGCCCCGCGCCGTGATAGGGGTCTTGGCCAAGGATGACGACGCGCACGTCGTCGAGCGGGGTCAGCTCGAGGCTGCGGAACCAATGGCTACTATGCGGGAAAATGCGCTTGCCAGCCGCCTTTTCGGCGCTGAGAAAGTCGCGCAATGCGGCCACCCCCTCGCTGGCGAAGATCGGGGCGAGCGGTTCGCGCCAGCTATCATCAATGTTTGGGGTGGGGGGCATGATTCGCATTGGCTATCACACCATGCTATAGTTGCGCCACGCCTTGGGGAGGAAAATCATGACCGAAGAGATAAAAACACCGCTGCACCTGTGGATTGTCGGCGCTTTGTCGCTGTTGTGGAACAGCTTTGGCGCGTTTGATTATACGATGACGCGGACGCGCGGCGCCGCCTGGATCGACCAGATGATGCCAGGCGTCGATAGCGCGCAAGTCATGGCCTATATCGACGGATTTCCGGTGTGGGCGAGCATCGGATGGGCGCTGGGCGTATGGGGCGCGATCGTCGGCTCGCTGTTGCTGCTGATGCGTAGCCGCCATGCGGTCGTCGCCTTTGCGGCCTCGATGGTCGGCGCGCTGGCCAGTATCGGCTATCACCTGTCGAACCCGGTGAACATTCCGGCGATGACCGAAGGCGCGGCGGGCATGATGGGCTATGTCATCATCGCCATCGCGGCGGCGCTGCTGTGGTATGCGTGGCGGCAAAAAGCGGCCGGGGTGCTGCGGTAGGGGGTTAGAAGGGGACGTCATCGCCTTCGTCCTCGTCCTCGTCCTCGTCGGGGTCATCGACATGACGGGCACCTAGGTCGCGCAATTTATCCTGCGCGGCTTGCCTTTCATCCTGCGTCATATCGTCCCAATCCCAGTCCACCCTTGTCGCATCATCAAAGATCGCTCCGCGCAGGTCCGCGCCCTCAAGATGCGCCCCGAACAGGTTCGCGCCCTCGAGATTCGCCCCGCTCAG
>JBEBJX010000035.1:0-19381 GCA_040079655.1 Sphingopyxis sp.
GCAATTCAACGGGTTGCGCCCTGATCTGGTCCTGATTGGCGGCGATCTGGTCAGCGAAAGGCGGGCTTCCACCCATCACTATACGCCCGAAGAAATCGTTGCGCCGCTTGGCGGCCTCAGGGCACCGCTTGGCGTCATCGTCGCTCTCGGCAATCATGACCATTGGTTCGATCCCGCCAAACTGACCGTCGAATTGCGGCGTCAAGGCATTATCGTGTTGGTCAATGATGCGGTCCGGCGCGGCCCGTTGATTATCGGCGGCGTCGGGGATGATTATTCGGGGCATGATGATCTTGCCGCTACCTATGCGGCGATGGATGCGTTGCCTGTTGCCCCGCATATCCTCGTTACCCACAGCCCCGACATCGTGCCCGATTTGCCCCGGTCCGTTGCGGCGGTGTTTGCGGGGCATACGCATTGCGGCCAGATAAGGCTGCCGCTGATCGGCGCGCTCAGCTATGTCTCGCGCTATGGCGACCGCTTTGCCTGTGGCGATATGACCGATCATGGCCAACGCCTGTTTGTTGGCGCCGGGCTTGGCACCAGCATCGTCCCGCTGCGCTATGACACGCCGCCCGATGCGTGGCTCGTCACCATGCAAGGCCGGGCGCGCTGATGATCGGCCAACTCCTCGCCGCCAGCGGCTTGAGCGGCACGGCCATTGCGCTTGCCGCCGCGATGACCTTTTGTGCGGCCGCGATCCGCGGGCTCACCGGTTTTGGCATGGCGATCATCCTCGTGCCGCTGCTGGGTATGGTGATTGAGCCGGCACAGGCGGTGGTGCTGGCGATTTTGCTCCAACTGCTGATTGGCCCCGTTGGGCTGGGCACGATATTGGCCGATGGTGACCGTGCGAGTGCGTTGCCGATTGCGGGATTGGCAATGCTGGCGACGCCGCTTGGCTTGCTGGCGCTTCGGGCGACGCCGCCTGATGTGGCGCGGCTGATTATCGCAGGTGTCGCCATCGGCGCATTCCTGCTGGTGCTGCTTCCCATGCGGCTCGACGGGCATCGGCCCAGTCGCGCTGAGATTGGCATCACTGGGGTTGCATCGGGCATCCTCACGGGGTTTGCCGCCATGCCAGGGCCGCCTGTGGTGCCATTTTACCTGCGCCAGCGGATTGCGCCGCGCGTTGCCCGCGCGTCGATGATGTTGGTATTTTTTGGCACCGCGATGGCGGGCACAGTGTCGGCTTTTGCAATGGAGGCTGCGACATGGCAAACGGCGGCGCTGGCGGGCATATTATTTCTACCGATGTTGGTTGGGAATTGGGCGGGCGGCCTCGCCTTTGGGCGTATTCCGGCGGTCTATTGGCGCAGTTTTGTGGCGTTAATTTTGGGAATTTCGGGGCTCTCTGCCGTCTTGCGGCTATGGTAAAGTGACGCCTTTGCGCAACAGATTGGCTGAAATAGCGAAACGCCCCTTTTCCTGCGCCCTACAAACGTTTACGATACGCCATTATCAATGATAACAGGAGTCTGATCTATCCTTCCGCCCACCACCACGCGCCGCCCGATGGCGCCCGCCCCCTCGCGCAGCGGGCCACGTTTCAACCAATTTATAACCGTGCCCAAAGTCCGCGTCATCGACGATGAAGGCGAAAACCTTGGGGTGATGTTGACCGCAGAAGCGATCGAAGCGGCTAGCGAGCTTGGCCTTGACCTTGTCGAAGTGTCGCCAAATGCCGACCCGCCGGTGTGTAAATATCTTGACGTTGGCAAGTTCAAATATGAGGCGCAGACAAAGGCGAATATCGCGCGGAAATCGCAAAAAACCCAAGAAATCAAAGAGATCAAGATGCGTCCAAACATCGACGACCATGATTTTGACACCAAGATGAAAAAAGTCGTGTCGTTCATCGGCGATGGCGACAAGGTCAAGCTGACGATGCGCTTTCGCGGCCGCGAAATGTCGCATCTGGAGCTGGGCCTTGCGGTGCTGCAACGCGCAGCAGAGCAAGTCGCTGATATCGCCAAGATTGAAGCACACCCACGCACAGAGGGGCGCCAGATGTTGATGGTCATCGCGCCAAAGTGATGAGGTGCGGCTTGCCACTATGAGCCGCATTGCTGAAACCGACAGGCGGTCATTGCTGGCCAGCATCGCAGCCACGCTGACAATCGCTGGTTGCGCCCGTGAAGCTGTATGGACCGGAGGCCGCCCTGCTGATTTGGTGCAATGGTCCCGGGATCTTGTTGCGCTAAAGGACGAGCTAAGGTCCGGTGCCATCAATGTGCTTGAATGGCAGCGGCGGGTTGAGGCGCTGAACATGGCGGTGCCGGCTGAGGATATTGCCCGCTTTCTCGATGTTGATCGGCTGACAGCGGCCTTTGCCTATGATTCTGCTTTCGCCGAAACGGCCGATCCCGTGCTGCCTTCCGAAATTGTTGGCGTGGCTGGGATGCGCGGCTGGTTTGTTCGCATCTTTGGGTTGCGGCGCGGTGGTGCCATCATCCCCCATGTTCACAATGGCATGGTGTCATCGCACCTGGTGATCGGCGGCAGTTTCCATGCGCGCACGCACGATCGACTAGAGGATACGCCCGACGGTGTCCGGCTGCGCCCGACGCGCGATGGCCTGTTGTTGCCTGGTCAGGCGATTTCCATGTCTGATCGGCGCGATAACCAGCATTGGCTGGTGGCACAGCAAGACCGCTCGATGACTTTCGACGTCGGGATAGTCGATATCCCGCCGAACTGGGACTATGGCCACCAGGCCAATGACTATCATATGATCTTTGTTGACCCGACGGTGACAGAAGAACGGGACGGAAGCGTGATCGCCCCAATCATTACCTTTGACCAAGCCAGTGCGAAATTTGCTGCGGGATAGTGCAATTGTTCAGGGTGCGGGTGCCGTCCGATAGAGCGTGGGATACATCGCCCTGAAATTAGCGAGCTTTGGTTGGTCCCAGCGGCGGATATAGCCGTGGGTAGGGTGCGCTTCCATAAAATTCTGGTGATAGGCTTCGGCTGGGTAAAAGGTTAGCGGCGCTTCGACCCGGGTGACGATCGGGGCGCTCCAATAGGTCCCGCGCTCCAGTTCAGCGATATAAGCGGCGGCGACGCGGCGCTGGCTGGCGTTGGCGGGGATGATGGCGCTGCGATATTGGCGGCCTGTGTCCGGCCCCTGGGCGTTGAGTGTTGTCGGGTCGGTCACCACAGAAAAAAAGATGCGTAGCAAGCTGCCATAGCTGACCACGCGCGGGTCATAGGTGATCCGCACCGCCTCGGCATGGTCAGTGTCGCCGCCCGAAACCGCGTCATAGGTCGCGTCATCTGCTGTGCCGCCATGATAGCCGGACTGAATACGGGCCACACCGCGCACATGGCTGAACACCCCCTCAACGCCCCAGAAGCATCCGCCGGCAAGGATGGCGGTTGCACTGGTGCGGGTGTCGGCGGGGTCGAGCGTGGGAGCGGCGATACGCACTGCCTCTTCGGCCGAAGCAGAGGAGGTTATTGGAGAACAGGCGGATAGCAGGGCAACAGCTATCACGAAAAAGCGGGCTGTTCTGCCCTGGCCCATCAGCGAGCGGCGATGGCCATATGCTGGCTGTCGGTGCGGGCATTGCCCGGCCCTGCCATCGTCAAACCGATCGCGCCGATGGCAAAGCCCATCAGCATCATCTTGGCGGTTTCGGTGCGGAGCAGTCGGAGCAATTTCATCGGGGGAGAGCCTTGTTCTATTATCATTTGCATATTGATACTGGTATTGGATAGGCATTGGATGCGCCCTTGTCTGTGACTGTCGACACAGCAATGGTTCGCTCAAACGCCTTTGGCGGTTACATCTGACTAAATGGTGAACAAGATTAGATTTTCAGCTTCGCAAATCGGCGCACGCCATCTGGATACGACGGCATGCCTCTTTCAACAGCTCAGTTGATGTCGCGTAGCTGATACGGAATGCGGGCGAGAGGCCAAAGGCATGGCCGGGCACGGCCGCAACGCGCGCCGATGTGATGAAATAATCGATCAGTGCGCTATCGCTGTCGATGATCGTGCCGTCGGGTGTGCGTTTGCCCATGCAATCGCTGGCATCGGGATAGACGTAAAATGCCCCCTCGGGCGTCGGACAGTGCAACCCAGGTGCATCGTTCAGCATGGCGACGACAATATCGCGGCGCTTGGCGAAAGCGGCGTTGCGGTCATCGAGGAAATTCTGCGGACCATTCAATGCGGCGGTCGCCGCGGCTTGGGCGATCGAACAAGGGTTCGATGTCGATTGCGATTGCAGCTTGGCCATGGCTTTGATGAGCCAGACGGGGCCGCCGGCATAGCCGATCCGCCACCCGGTCATCGCATAGGCTTTGGAACAGCCGTTGAGCGTCAACGTCCGATCATAAAGGTCGGGGCAGACCTGGGCGATGGTGGAAAAAGGCGTGTCGGCATACCAGACATGTTCATACATATCGTCGGTCAAAATCATGACATGCGGGTGGCGGCGCAGCACCTCGCCAAGCCCAGCCAGTTCGGCGGCGCCATAGGCCGCGCCCGTTGGGTTCGACGGCGAATTAAGGATCAGCCAGCGCGTAGCGGGCGTGATCGCCGCGTCAAGTTGTGCGGGGGTGATCTTGTAATGCTGTGCGGCCCCTGCGGAGATGAACACGCTGGTTCCACCTGCATAAGCGACAATATCGGGGTAGCTGACCCAATAGGGGGCGGGGATGATGACTTCGTCGCCCGCTTCAACCGTGGCGCATAGCGCATTGAACAACACCTGTTTGCCACCAACCCCAACGATCACCTGGTCGGTCGTATAATCGAGCGCGTTTTCGCGTTTGAACTTGGCGGCGACGGCGCTGCGCAATTCGGGGGTGCCGCCGACATCGGTATATTTGGTCTTGCCAGCGCGGATCGCCGCGATTGCCGCCTCCTTGACGAAATCGGGGGTGTCAAAGTCCGGCTCGCCCGCGCTCAGGCCGATGATATCAACGCCAGCACGTTTTAATTCGCCGACGCGCTGGGTCATGGCGAGCGTGGCGGAGGGCTGGATACGGTTCACGGCGGCGGAAAGGCGGGGCATCTTGAGCGCTGATCCTAATTTGAACCGTTCACCTGAGCCTATCGAAGGGCTGTCCTTACTATACGCTCAAGTAAAAACAGTGCTTCGACAAGCTCAGCACAAACGGATTTGATTTAAGGTAATGTCACCGCGCCATTAGCGGTGCATGCGTCATAGGGCAACCATGTGCTAGACTTTTACAGTGCGGGCGAGGCCGCGCCCGCAGCCATTTTGGCTACAGACCCTAGGCCAAAGTAGCGCGAATAAGACCGCGCAGGGCATTGCCGATGAAAAATGGGCCGTTGAGGTCGGCGGCGCTAAGCTCGGCCTCGCGCGCTTTTCCGCTGGCGATAAGCTCTGCGCGCAGCACGCCGGGGAGTAACCCTAGCGACAGCGGCGGGGTGAGTAATATGCCCTCGTGCATCACAAAGACATTGGTAAAGCTCCCCTCGGTTAGGCGGCCCTCAGGGTCGATGAACAATATCTCAAACGCGCCCGATGCCATCCGCGCATCGTCATAGAAGGCGCGGTCGCTGGTTTTGTGACGTAGGCGCACATCGTCGCCGCGCACAGGCAAGGAAGCGAGCGCCGCCTTTACGGGCGCATTGGGCGTGGGTGGTGCCGGTGTAACCTCAATCGCCATGTTGCCGCGCGGCGACAGGCGAATTCGCACTTTCGCAGCCTCACTCGAGAGGAAAGTCGCGTGCTGCAACATATTGCGCGCGACGTGTCGATCGAACGAAAAGCCCAGCGCACGCGCGCTGGCCCCCAGCCGCGCCAAATGACGGTCGAGCAGTAACAAACCATCATGCGGGTCGAACCGCATCGTTTCTATCAAGTCGAAATAGGCACCCGCCACCCGAACAAACTCCCCTTTTGCCAAACATTCCTGCCACTCGTCGCTGGCTATAGAATCGGCCACTATCCCTGACCCCAAACCCAGCGTGGCGCAATGCCCACCGTTCCGCTTTGGGGTTGTCTCATCGATCAATAATGTGCGGATCGCGACATTGAAGGCCGCTTCGCCATCGGGGGCAAAAAAGCCTATTGAGCCCGTATAGACACCGCGCGGAGCGGCTTCGGTGCTGGCGATAATCTCCATCGCACGGATTTTTGGTGCCCCTGTTATCGAACCACAAGGGAATAGGGTGCTCAGCAATTGTGAAGGCGTGATGGCGGGGGGCAGTTTCGCCGTCACGTCGGATACCATCTGGTGGATAGTGGGGTAGGTTTCGACGCGAAACAGCGCTGGCACAGCCACGCTGCCGGGCACAGCGATGCGCGACAAATCATTGCGAAGCAGATCAACGATCATCAGATTTTCAGCGCGTTGCTTGGCATCGCGTGCCAGCTCTTGCGCGCGGCCTCTGTCGATGGCCGGGTCGGGGTGCCGTGCCGCAGTGCCCTTCATCGGCCGCGTGATAATCTGGCCACCGCGCACCGCAAAAAACAGCTCGGGCGAGAAAGACAATGCCCAGCTTGTGCCAGTAAAAACGATACCGCCATAGCCCGCACATGCATGACTGCGCAGCCGCGCATACAGGCTGAGCGGGTGGCCGTGGATTTGCACTGCGGCGTTAAATGTCAAATTAGCCTGGTAAATATCGCCAGCCTTGATGTGGCCAATGATCGCGGAGAATGCGCGTTCATATGCGGCATAGCTGATTCCGGGCGCGGGTGCATTGACCATCGCCCCACTTGGATCGGGCAGCAGCGCCGCGACCTCACCCGCCGCAATCCGCGTGCATGTGGAAAAACGCCCGAACCAACCGTAGGGCCAATCATTGGGGCTGGGGGCAGAATTTTCCGCCAATCGTGTTTCAAAGGCGTGTCCGGCTTTATAGGAAAGATAGCCTGCGCAATAATCACCCGAACTGGCCCATGAATCAACGACATTGAGTAGGCCATCGACCTCTTCAACGCATGCCGCATCGGCGATTTCGCTGGGGTTGGTGAATAGCCGCGCGTCGGCGGCCCCCGTTGTGCGCGCGTCATCAAGCAGGATAAATGGCTTCGATATATCAGTCAGCAAAGGCTTGATGGTCCTATCGTTCGCGGCGGACCCGAATGCCGGGGCGGCCCTCGACGGTGATGATATAGCTGCCAAACGTGCTGCGCCGCACGACGACATGCTGCCCTGCGTGCGGGCTGCGGCCCGGAGATGTGCCATCGGTTTGCACCCACACCTGGCCATTGTCGAGCGTATAGACCCATTTGGCCAGGCCGTTGCGCCCAACCGTGCTCAATGTTGCTTCAATCTGCTCGACAGCATCCGGCTCATTGTCATCGCCGCCAAAAATATTGCCGATCCCGCCCAATGAAATGCCAAACAGGCCGCGCCGCGTTTCGCGCACCTGTTCGCGGTCAACAACGCGAATATCGTGCGCATTTTCTGCGCTTTGCAGGACGCCAATTTGCCTATCATAACAGGCCAGGCGCTCCGCCGGGTCGGTAATGGTCCGGCAATCATACAGCTGTTGCAGAACTTGCACGCGCGGCGGCGCGTCTTGCGAATGCGCCATAAATGATGTGGTGCAAAATAAAATCGCACCGATCCAGATCAACATCTTCATGGCAATTTCTCCTGCACAGTTAGGCACTATGGTTGCACTCAATTGCAAGGGACTTTAGACGCTAAATCCAAGCGCTGGCAACCGTCAGCATGCAGCACTATCAGGAGCCAGACTATGGCGGCCATGAGCCATTTCGCCGGAAACTTAGACTGGGCTGATCCGTTCGTGATCGACGATCAGTTGACCGAGGAAGAGCGGATGATCCGCGATGCGGCACACGGCTTTGCTCAAGGAGAGTTGCAACCCCGCGTGATTGCCGCCTTTCGCGAGGAGCGCGACGCGCCCGAACTGTTTGGCCTGATGGGGCAGGCGGGCCTGCTCGGCGCAACATTGCCCGAAACCTATGGCGGGGCGGGCGCATCCTATGTCGCTTATGGCTTGATCGCGCGTGAGATTGAGCGTGTCGACTCGGGCTATCGCTCGATGGCGTCGGTGCAAAGCTCGCTCGTCATCTATCCGATCCATGCCTATGGGTCAGAGGAGCAACGCCGCAAATATCTCCCCGGCCTTGCTGCGGGGACGCTGATCGGCTGTTTCGGCTTGACCGAACCCGACGCCGGGTCCGATCCGGCGGGCATGCGCACCGTGGCCCGCAAAGTTGACGGCGGTTATGTGCTTTCGGGCGCGAAAACATGGATTTCCAACGCCCCATTCGCCGATGTGTTCGTCGTCTGGGCGAAGAGCGAGGCCCATGGCGGCGGTATAAGAGGTTTCGTCCTCGACAAGGGGATGAAGGGCCTCTCCGCGCCCAAGATTGAGGGCAAATTGAGCCTGCGCGCCTCGACCACCGGCATGATCCTGATGGACGATGTTGCGGTGGGTGAGGACGCGTTGCTCCCCGATGTGCAGGGGCTCAAGGGGCCGTTTGGCTGCCTCAACCGCGCGCGCTATGGCATCAGCTGGGGCGCTTTGGGCGCGGCCGAGTTTTGCCTGAGCGCAGCGCGGCAATATGGCCTCGATCGGCATCAATTCGGTAAACCGCTCGCCGCCAACCAGCTCTATCAAAAAAAGCTGGCGGATATGATGACCGACATCGCGCTGGGGCTACAAGCTTCACTGCGCGTTGGGCGGTTGATGGACGAAGGGCGGTTCCACCCCGACATGATTTCGATCATCAAGCGCAACAATGTCGGCAAGGCGCTCGACATTGCCCGCGCGGCGCGCGACATGCACGGCGGCAATGGCATATCCGAGGAGTATCAGGTGATGCGCCATATGGTGAACCTGGAAACGGTCAACACCTATGAAGGCGCAGCGGATGTCCATGCGCTGATCCTGGGGCGCGCCATCACCGGCATCGCGGCGTTCTGATGACGGGGGAACCTGATTTTCAACCCACGCTGATCGGCGATACCGTCATCCTGCAGCCCACGGTTGAGGAAGATTGGGCCGAGATGTTCGCGCTCGCGTCTGACCCGCTCATCTGGGAACTCCACCCGGCGCACGACCGTTGGCAGGAGGGCGTGTTCGCCAAGTTTTTTGACGATGCGCTGGCAAGCGGCGGCGGCCTGACGATCCGCGACAAGGCGAGCGGCGCGATTATCGGTGCCAGCCGTTACAGCACGCGCTGGGCGGGCGAGGGCGAGGTCGAGATCGGCTGGACATTCCTGTCGCGTGCCTATTGGGGCGGGGCGACCAACCGTGAAGTGAAAGCGCTGATGCTCGCCCACGCGCACCGCTGGTTCGCAACATGCCTGTTCATGGTCGGCAAGGATAATCTCCGCTCGCGCCGCGCGATGGAGAAAATCGGCGGGGTGCTGCGCGATGATACACGTATCCACGACATGGATGGCGTGCCCGTCACGCATGTCATGTATGCCATCCATCGCCCCGCCACGTGACGGGCGCTAACACCCCGCTCCATGGCGTGAAGGTGCTCGAACTGGCACGCATCCTGGCCGGGCCATGGGCCGGGCAATTGCTTGCCGACCTTGGCGCAGAGGTGATCAAGGTCGAAAGCCCAGCGGGCGATGACACCCGCACCTGGGGCCCGCCCTTTGCAACCAATGCCGATGGGTCGCGCGATGCGGCCTATTACCACGCTTGCAACCGCGGCAAAAAATCGATCATCGCCGATTTCACCAAGCCTGCGGATGTCGCACGGGTAAAGGCGCTGGCGGCCGAGGCAGACGTGGTGATCGAGAATTTCAAAGTCGGCGGCCTCGCCAAATATGGCCTCGATTATGCCTCGCTCGCGGCGCTCAACCCACAGCTCATCTATTGTTCAATCACCGGATTTGGACAGGACGGCCCCTATGCTTCGCGCGCGGGCTATGATTTCGTCGCCCAGGGGATGAGCGGGGTCATGGACCTGACCGGCGACCCCGAGGGTGAACCGCAGAAAATCGGCGTTGCCTTTGCCGATGTGTTTACCGGAACCTATGCGACTGTCGCGATCCAGGCGGCGTTGCTGATGCGCGCACGCACGGGCGCGGGGCAACAGATCGACATGGCGCTGTTCGACGTGATGACTGGGGTGCTCGCCAACCAGTCGATGAATGCGCTGTTTGGAGAAACACCGACGCGGATGGGCAATGCCCACCCCAATATTGCGCCCTATGCGGCTTTTCCGGTCAGCGATGGCTGGTTCATCCTGGCAACAGGGAACGATGCCCAATATCGCGCCGCGTGTGATGTGCTGGGGCTGGGCGAGGTGCGAGATGACCCGCGCTTTGCCAGTAATGCCAGTCGGCTCGCCAATCGTGATGCATTGACTGTGGCGATCAGCGCCGTAACAGCGACTTGGGTGCGGGATGCTCTGCTCGCGGCGTTGGCGGCGGCTGGCGTTCCGGCCGGACCGATCAATAGCGTGGCCCAAGCGCTGGCCGACCCACAGATCCGATCACGCGGCATGGTGCAGGATGCCCCACGCAAAGATGGCGCGCACTTTCCCACCGTGCGGACGCCGATTTGCTTTTCTGGCGCGACCCTCGCTGACCCCATCGCCTCTCCGACATTGGGGATGGATGACGGTGAAGTGACCGGATTTTGTTGCAACTAACCATTGCCGCCTGCCATTCTCACGTCCATAGGTAGACAATGTTGTCGCAAAAAACCCGCTATACAATCCGCGCCCTGCAACATCTTGCTGATCACTACGGCGAAGGTCCTGTTCCGCTGACTGAAATTGTTGAGGCACAAAATATCCCGGCAAAATTCCTGACGGTGATCCTGTCCGAAATGGCGCGTGCCGGCGTTGTTGCCTCACAGCGCGGGCGCGATGGTGGCTACTGGCTCGGCGTGCCGCCCGTCGATGTGCGCTATGGCGACATTGTGCGATTAACGCGCGGCAGCATTGCGCTGGTTCCGTGCGCCAGCCGCTTTGCCAAGGTCAAATGCAAAAACTGCCTGCCCGAATCCGAATGCCGCCTGCGCAACCTGATGTTGCTGGTGCGCGATGAAACGGCGGCGGTGCTCGATCGATTGACGCTGGCCGACGCGATCGATGCCGGGGAATTGGTGTAGCTCGCTCACGCCAGCAATTCGACATCCCAATAGAGCCAATCAACCCAGCTATCATGCAGATAATTGGGTGGAAAGCGGCGTCCATGCCCCTGTAACTGCCAATTGGTCGGGCGATAGGGCGTCTCAAACAGTCGCATATGCGCCTGCGCCGGGGTCCGCCCGCCTTTTTTGAGGTTGCATGGGCTGCACGCGGTGGAGACATTTTCCCATGTGGTACGCCCGCCCAAACGGCGCGGGTTGACATGGTCAAAGGTCAAATCCTTGTGCGACCCGCAATATTGGCACTGAAACCGATCACGCAAAAACAGGTTGAATCGGGTGAAGGCGGGATATTCCGATGGGCGAACATATTGCCGAAGCGCAATCACGCTGGGGATTTTCATCGTCTGGTTGGGAGAATGAATCTCGCGCTCATAGGTGTCGATAATATCGACCCGGTCGAGGAACACGGCCTTTACCGCCGTTTGCCATGGCCATAGCGATAGCGGATAATAGCTGAGTGGCGTATAGTCGGCATTGAGCACCAGCGCATGACATTGGTCAGGGTGGCGGTGGAGGTCAGGATGGAGCATGTTTTACGTGGTCCGGTCGTTCATCACATACGGCCTATGCCTCCAGCATGTGACAATCGCTTTACAGCCTGAATGTGGGTGCGGCGTCAAGGGGGATTGCGCGTAAGGGCGCTTTATCTTGTGGTGCATTGGCCAGTTGACCCACGATATGTTGCGGAAGATTGGCGCTTGGCACTGGCTGGGCGAAGGGCTAGTGTGGCCGCATGAACTGGCTCATCATCATTCTCATCCTTGTATCGGCCGGATTTGTGCTGTTCAGCCTGATCCGCGGCCTCGTCTATTTCTTGCGTTCCAGCGACGCTGTGCATCAACAGGCGCAGGAAGGGGCTGGCCCCAGCGAAATGCATCTTTTGCAAAATAAAATGATGTTCGCGCGGGTGAAATGGCAGGCGATCACCATCGTGCTGCTCATCATATTGGGCTTTATTGCTTCGGCGCGATAGGGCCGATTGATATTCTATGGTCAAGCTCAACAAAATCTATACCCGCACCGGTGACGACGGCACCAGCGGTCTTGTCGATGGATCGCGGCTGGCCAAGGACGATGCGCTGTTCGCGGCCATCGGCGATGTTGACGAAGCGAATAGCCTGATCGGGGTTGCGCTGCTGGTTGTCGATATGGCGATGGCGGCGCGGCTGATGCGCATCCAAAACGACCTGTTCGACCTGGGCGCAGACCTTGCGACGCCAGCAGGCGAGGGTAATGACCCATTCGCTTGCGGTGAAATGGCGCTGCGCATTCTGCCCCAACAGGTGGCGCGGCTTGAGCGCGAGATTGACGATATGAACACCGCGCTCGCCCCGTTGACCAGCTTCATCCTGCCGGGGGGCGGCGAGTGCGCAGGGCGTCTCCATGTTGCGCGCGCCGTGGTGCGCCGGGCAGAGCGCAGCGCCGTGGCAGCGGCGCATGCCCGGGCGCTCAATCCGGCGGCGCTGGCCTATCTTAACCGCCTGTCGGACTGGTTGTTCGTTGCGGCGCGCGCGGCCAATGGCAATGGTGCGGGTGATAGTTTGTGGGTGCCTGGGGCATCGAGGGATGAGTGATTTCGAGTGAGGTGGGCAAAAATAGGGATAAATAGGGACTGTCCCTATTTACCTGGCGACTCGGCAATCGCGGTAAACTGAAGGCGTGAAGTATAGCATGACAATCGTGGGTGTTATCGGGGCGGGGCAAATGGGTGCTGGCATCGCGCAGGTCTCGGCGCAGGCCGGCTATCACACCTTGCTATCCGACGTGTCGATGGAACGCGCCGAGGCGGGTAAAGCGGGCATTGTGCGCCAACTCGCCCGCGCGGTAGAGAAGGGCAAGCTCGCCCAAAGCGAAGCCGACGCTGCGTGCGCGCGCATCGAGCCTGTGGCGGACATGGCGGCCTTTGCGCCGTGCGACCTGGTGATCGAGGCGGCAACCGAGCGCGAAGAGATTAAGCGTCAGATATTTGCCAATGTCGGAGCACATCTCTCAGCCACCGCGATCCTCGCCACCAACACTAGTTCGATCCCGATCACCCGCCTCGCACAGGCCGCACCCGATACGGCGCGGTTTATCGGGGTGCATTTTTTCAATCCAGTGCCCGTCATGGGGCTGATTGAGGTCATCCGCGGCCTTGCCACCAGCGACGCGACACTGGCGGCGGTGGAGGCATTCGGGCGCAGCCTCGGCAAGGAGATTGTTCACGCAAATGATGCGCCCGGCTTTATCGTCAATCGCGTGCTGATGCCGATGATTAACGAGGCAGTGTTCGCGCTGGGCGAGGGGGTGGCGAGCATGCGCGACATCGATACCGCGTGCCGCCTTGGCCTCAATCACCCGATGGGGCCGCTGACGCTCGCGGACTTTATCGGCCTCGATACCTGCCTCGAAATCATCCGCGTGCTGCATAATGGCACGGGCGATCCAAAGTTCCGCCCCGCGCCGTTGCTGGTCAAATATGTCGAGGCGGGCTGGCTGGGTAAAAAGGCAGGCCGCGGCTTTTACGACTGGTCGGGCACGGATCCTATCCCGACACGGTAAACCCGAATCCCTGCTAAACCCTATACATTATCGTGCTTGCAACATCTGTTGCACTGCACTAACTCACCACCTCCCCCTGCCGAAAGGATTCTCCCATGCGCCGCTTTGCCCTTCTTGCTTCTTTGCCGTTGTTCGCCATCGCCGCCCCAGCCCTGGCACAGCACAGCGACCATGCGGCTCACGATCACCATGCCTCGGCTGCTGCGGCAACCCCCGGCGCGCCCTATGTCAGCCCGCGTATAGCGGTCGAGGTGGTGGGCAGCGGGCCGGACGTCATCCTCATTCCCGGGCTTGGCTCCACGCCCGATGTGTGGCGCAGCACCGTCGCGGCGCTCCCTGGTTATCGCTACCATCTGGTACAGGTGAAAGGGTTCGCCGGCACTCCCGCCGAAGCCAACGCCAGCGGCGAAGTGGTGCATCCGGTGGCGGGCGAGATTGTCCGCTATATCGCTGAAAATAAGCTCGATCATCCGACGCTGGTCGGCCATTCGATGGGCGGGACGATCGCAATGATGGTGGCGTCGCACCATCCTGATAGCGTCGGCAAGCTGATGGTCGTTGATATGTTCCCGTTCATGGGGGCGCTGTTTGGCGGGCCAGGCGCAACCCCCGATTCGGTGCGGCCCATTGCCGAGGCGGTGCGCACGGGGATTTCGGGCGCAAGCGGCGATGCCCGCCGCGCGCAGATCGAGCAGATCGTTTCCGGCATGGTCAATACCGTGGCCGAGCGGCCAGCTATTGCCGCCGCATCACTGGCGAGCGACCCAGCGACATCGGGCCAGTCGATGTATGACCTTATCACCACTGACCTTGGGCCTGGCCTGTCGCGCTTTACTGGGCCGATGAGCGTTCTGTGGGCGTGGCGCGAAGGATCCCCGCTAGACCAGCCAACATCGGAAGCCTTCTATCGCGCCGCCTATGCCCGCGCCCCCCAAGCCGTTGTGACCTTCATCCCCGCATCGGCGCATTTCATCATGCAAGACGCGCCAGAGCGTTTTCAGGCCGAACTACGGACATTTTTGAGTGCGCCCGTGCCACAGCCAACGGTGACCCCGGCAACCACGGCTCCGTAGCGCACGCCGATCAATTCAACGGACCGCAGCGACAGTGGCGCGCACATGATCGTGATGTTTGTGCCAAATACCCCACACATATGTCCCCCATAATCTGACGATTCGCGCATGGTCATCGGCCCCCGTGGCCGCAATGACCGACTGAACAGTGACCGCATCCGCTGTGTTGCCGAGAGCCGCGGGCGGCGCAAGCCATGGCAATTGGGCTGGAAATTTGGTCAATGCGGCGATGATGGTACGGGCGTAGGAGCCGGAGCGATGTTCTTCGATAGTCAGAAAAAGGCCTGCGAGGTGGACATTGATTGACTGGGCAGTTCGCGGTTCAGGGCAACCGGGGTGCTGTGCGGCATAAGCATCAACTGAAATGCGGTGCGTGTCGCCCATTAGCTCCGGGGTTGTATATTCACGGGCTAACACCTCGCCAAACACTGCCCAGCATCGGGGTGAGGCACCAAGATATGCGTGGGTGGCACCTCCGCCTTCGGTGGCGTCGAAGGCTGCCCCGCACCCTTGGCATACCTCTCTCATCTCTGCCCCTAAAGACTCAGCATCAAGCCCGCGAGCGCCGCCGACATCAGGTTGGACAGCGACCCGGCGATCAGCGCCTTGATGCCGAGGCGCGCGATCATCGGGCGTTGATTGGGGGCCAGGTTGCCGGTCACCGCCATCTGGATCGCGATCGAGCTGAAATTGGCAAAGCCACACAACGAGAATATCACCACGGCGACGGTGGCGGGGGACAGCGTGCCCTGCACCTTGCCAAGCTCGATAAAGGCGACAAACTCGTTCAATACCATCTTGGTTCCGAACAGGCTGCCCGCCGTGTCAGCCTCGGCCCATGGCACGTTCAGCATATACATCACAGGCTGGAACAGATAACCGAGCAGCATCTGGAAGCTGAGGTCGCTATAGCCAAACCAGCTGCCGATCCCGCTCAATATGCCATTGGCGAGCGCCACCAGCGCGACGAACGCCAGCACCATCGCCCCGACTGCTACCGCGAGCTTGACCCCCGTTTGCGCGCCCTGGGCTGCGGCCATGATGATGTTGGCGGGGGCTTCTTCGTCATGGCTGGCGGCGGCCAGCTCAACCGGCTCGATGCCGATGTCCTGCGGGTCGTCGGGCATCATGATTTTGGCCATCAATATCCCGCCGGGCGCGGACATGAAACTGGCCGCGAGGAGATAGGGGAGGAGTTGCTCGCCGATCATGCTGGCATAGGCACCCAATATCGTGCCAGCCACCCCGGCCATGCCGACGGTCATGATGGTGAAGAGCTGGGCGGGGGTAAGGCCCGCGAGGTAAGGGCGGATGACCAGCGGGCTTTCGCTTTGCCCGACAAAGATGTTCGCCGCTGCGCCCAGGCTCTCAACGCGGGTGATGCCGGTGACGAGCTTGATCGCGCCGCCCACCCATTTGATGATGAATTGCATGATGCCAAGGTAATAGAGCACCGAAATGAGCGATGCGAAAAAGATGATGACGGGCAGAGCGGCGATGGCGAAGCTGTTACCGCCAATCGCGGGGCCGGCAATCGGGCCAAAGATGAAATCGGTGCCGGCATGCGCATAGCCCAATAGGTTCGACACGCCCTGGCTCATCCCGCCAATAACGGCGCGACCCCACGGCGTATAGAGGACGAGGAAGGCGATGGCGACTTGCAGGGCAAAGGCCGCGCCGACCACGCGCAGGCGGATCCATCTGCGGTTGGAGGATAGCAGCACCGCCACCGCCAATATGGCAATGATGCCGCCTAACCCGATCAGCAATGTCTGGACCATATCTGCCTCACCCCTCCCTAGCGCTTGTAAATATGGCGCGTTGATGGGTTAGGACATAGCCGCTGTGTGCGCTTGCGCAACCATTGATCGTAAGGGTCAGCGGGGTAGGAGGCCGAACGCTGCGCAAGTGCAAAGCCCGGACAATGCCCGACCCCCTGTTTCGATAACGGGGGGAGGCGGAATATATTCCCTTCTTTTCCCCAAGGTCACAAACCCATTCCCAGGACCTTCGAGGCGGCGATATGGCGAACAGATCAGGCCGAAAGGACCGCAGGGGATAGCATCGCACCCTCCAAGGGCGTTTTGGACCGAGGTGGAAGCCATATCGCTGTCCCATTGGATTTGGCCGTTCTGGCCCATGGCTTCGTCAGAAAGCCTTGAAATAGCCCCACTATTCCTGTACCTTTCTTTCTTGCCATGCACCAGAACGGCTCAAACCTCGATGGCGCTAGGAATGGGTTTGTGACCTGAGCCAAAAGTCGCTAGTGGATGGTCATGACAGATCAACACAGTCCCAGCACGGCTGCGCATGCGCCGTTCATTCGCTCGCTTTTGCTCTTTTCGCTTTTTTATGGCGGTATGGTCACACTGGCCGGTGTATTGGGCGCGAAGCAGGTGACATTGGGGCCATTGGTGGTCGAGGCCGGGATATTCCCGTTTCTGACACTGGTGGGTATTTCCAGCGGGATCGCCGAATTGCATGGCAAGGACATTGCTGATCGCCTGGTGCGCTATGGCTTTATCCCGCTGGTCGGGGCGATATTGATGACGCTGTTCGTGCTGCAACTGCCAACCGACCCTGGCATGTATGAACCGGCCAAAACGGCCTTTCCGACGATATTAGGCCAGAGCTGGCGGATGATGGCGGCGGGAATCATCTCCTATGGGACATCGGTGACGCTCAATGTGTGGATTTTCGACCGACTGCGCACCAGCGGCGGGCCCTTTGCCAAGCTGCGCGGCTTTATCGCGGCTGCCTTGTCACAAATTGTCGATACGCTGCTTTTCATCTCCATTTCTTTTTATGGGGTGCGGCCAATCATGGATATCATGGTCGGACAGATGATCGCTAAGGTGGTGCTGTCTGCGATCATGGTCCCCGCTATCATATGGTATGTGGTCAAACAGGGCCGCAAGATCGACTTGGAGAGCGCTGCCACATGAGCGCGACCGCCGACCCCGCCATCGCTGCCAAGGCGGAAACGCTGGTTGAGGCGCTGCCCTATTTGCAACGCTATGCTGGCAAGACATTCGTCATCAAATATGGCGGCCACGCGATGGGCGACCCGGCGGCTGCGCGCGATTTCGCTGCGGATATTGTGTTGCTGAAAGCCATCGGCATCAACCCCGTTGTCGTCCATGGCGGCGGGCCACAGATCGGCGCGATGCTCGACAAGCTTGGCGTGCAATCCAGCTTTGTCGATGGCCTGCGCGTTACCGATGCCGAAACCGCCAAAATCGCCGAAATGGTGCTGTCGGGCGGGATTAACAAGGAAATCGTGCACTGGATCGGCCAAGCGGGCGGACGCGCTATTGGCCTGTCGGGCAAGGACGCGAGCCTGGTCACGGCGCGGCGGCTTAAACGAACCAAGCGTTACCCCGATAGCAATATTGAAAAGGTCATCGACCTCGGCTTTGTTGGCGAGCCCGCGCGCGTTGACCGCAGCGTCATTGACACACAAGTGGCGGCGGGGCTGATCCCGGTCATCGCGCCCATCGCGGTGGGCGAGGATGGCGCAACCTATAATATCAACGCCGACACGATGGCAGGCGCGATTGCGGCGGCGCTGGGCGCGGCGCGCCTGTTCCTGCTCACCGATGTTGCGGGGGTGCTTGATAAACATGGCGCGCTTATCACCGACCTGACGCCAGACCGCATCGCGCGGCTCAAGGCTGATGGCACGATTACAGGCGGGATGATGCCCAAGATCGATACCTGCGTCCACGCGGTTGTTGGCGGGGCCGAGGCTGCGGTCATCCTTGATGGGCGGGTAGCGCATGTCGTGTTGCTGGAAATATTCACCGAAGCGGGGGCGGGAACGCTGGTCCGCCGTGCAAAAGGATAACCGATGCTTATTCTCTCACTTATCGAAGTTTTTGACATCATCCTTCAGGTCGCGTCGACGATCATCATGGTGCAATTCATCTTGTCGTTGCTGATCGTATTCAATGTGGTCAGCATGCAGAACGACCTTGTCCGCAATATCATGTCGACGCTCGATATATTGACCGAACCCATGTATCGCCCGATCCGCAAAATCATGCCCAACACCGGGGCGATAGATTTTTCTCCGCTGGTGGTGATCATCATTATTCGTATCATCAAGGGGCCGGTTTTGGGCTATATTGCATCGTTAGCTTTGGGGACGACGTGACCGCAACCATCATCGACGGAAAAGCTATTGCTGCTGGCTTGCGCGGGCGCGTAGCGGCGCGGGTCGCGGGTTTTGTCGATGCTGTGGGCCGCGCGCCCGGCCTTGCCGTCGTGCTGGTCGGCGACGATGCGGCAAGCCAGGTCTATGTGCGCAACAAGGCAAAACAGACCGCCGAGTGCGGCATGCTCAGCTTTGAGCATCGCTTGCCCGCCAACACGAGCGAGAAGGATCTGCTGGCGCTCATCACCCAGCTGAACGTCGATCCAGCGGTTGATGGCACCCTCGTGCAATTGCCGCTGCCTGGACACATCGACGAACGCGCGGTGCTCTCGGCCATTGCGCCTGCCAAGGATGTTGACGGCTTTCACGTCATCAACGCGGGGCGGCTGGCGACGGGCGGGGACGCGCTGGTGCCGTGCACGCCGCTTGGCTGTTTGATGCTGCTGCGCGAGGCGCTCGGCGGTTCAGGCGGCGATCTGTCGGGTCTGGAAGCGGTGGTGATCGGCCGATCGAACATTGTCGG
>JBEBJX010000036.1:0-19101 GCA_040079655.1 Sphingopyxis sp.
CTGACTTCAAAACGCGACATGCGCTTTGCGCGTTTTGGCTCTAGCTCGACGGGTTAAGCAGATATTTGCTGCCCGTGGCCTTGGCTTGATAGGCCTGGGCCAGCGCCGGGTTGACCATGTCATCAAGGGCAATTTCGGCGGTATAGCTGCTGGCGAAAATATCAGCCCGGTGCGCGATAACCTTGGCGCGCATCGCCATCATCTCCTCCATCCCAACCTTCATCAGATAGGGGGTGAGCAGGAAACCGCCGATACCCCATTGCAGGCCGAAACTGCGGTTGAACTCGGTCGGGCCGAGGTCGAGCGCGCCATAGATATAGACTTGTTTGTGCACATTGGTGCCATAGACCGAAAAAGCCGCGCCCTTGCGCATCTGTGCCGCCTCCATCGCGGTCAATATCTGGCCCACCAGCTTGCCACCACCAATCGCATCAAAGGCCAGCGTCGCGCCGGTTTCGACCAGCGCATCGACCAGTCGATCAAAGAAATCGGCCTGCGACGTATCGACCACATGGGTCGCGCCCAGCGATTTGAGGATCGCCACCTGCGCCGGCGAGCGCACGATATTGACGAGGGGCACCCCTTCGGACAGGCACAGCCGCACCAGCATTTGCCCAAGGTTCGACGCGGCGGCGGTATGCACCAGCGCGCTAGTGCCCTCGCGCCGCATCGTGCCGACCATCGCCATGGCGGTCAGCGGATTGACCGTGAGCGAAGCGCCCTCTCGCGTGGTTGATCCTTCGGGCAAAACCAGCGCCTCGGCCGCGCGGACGGTGCGGTATGTGCCATACATTGCGCCGCCAAAGGTTGCGACAACGCGGCCAATCAACCCTTGGGCATAGCCTGATGCACCGGCCGCGACCACCGTGCCCGCCCCCTCATTACCAACCGCCATCGATTGCCCGATGCGCGCCGCGACCATCCGGCGATAGGGCGGCGCAATATCGAGCAGCATCGTCGGATGCGCCGCGCCCGCGTCCACCCGCGCGCTCGCGACATCGGCTGGCCCGAATAACAGCCCCAGATCCGACGGATTGATCGGTGTCGCCTCTATCCGCACCAAAATCTCGTCATCGCCCAGCGGCGCAATTACCTGTGGCTCTAGCGTGATGGCGAGCGTGCCGTCTTCGCGTGCAGTTGAAAAAAGCGCGCGGCCATCAGTGGGAAGGTCAGTCATATTGGGTTCCTATCATTCTCATTCTGTCAGACTAAGCGATTGCCGCTTGGAGGCAAGTGGCTTTTTGAAACGCATTGCCGATAGCACCGCCCCCTTGACCCAGCCCCAATCGCGGTGCACCTTTTTACGCAAGATTATTACCAAGGCTTTTCTCAATGACCGACCAATTCTGCCTGACCGACGACCAGATAGCGATCCAGGAGATGGCGCGGCGCTTTACCGCCGATGCCATCACGCCCTTTGCCGCAGAATGGGACGAGGCGCACCATTTCCCGCGTGAGGCAATCAAGGCCGCAGCCGAGCTGGGCTTTGCCGCGATTTATGTGAGCGAGGAAGCGGGCGGCATCGGGCTTGGGCGGTTAGAGGCGGCGCTGATCATGGAAGCGATGGCCTATGGCTGCCCCGCCACATCGGCGTTCATCTCTATCCACAATATGGCGAGCTGGATGATCGACGCCTTTGGATCGGCGGAGCTGAAGGCGCAATACCTGCCTTCGCTGGTCGGGATGGAGAGGCTCGCGGGCTATTGCCTGACCGAGCCGGGGTCGGGATCCGACGCGGCGGCTCTCAAAACCACCGCAAGGCGCGCCAATGATTCCGGGGGCGATGATTATATCGTCAATGGCACCAAACAGTTCATTTCGGGTGGCGGGGTCAGCGACCTCTATGTCACGATGGTCCGCACCGGAGCCGATGGCCCAAAGGGCATCAGCGCGCTGGTGATCGACAAGGATATGGTCGGGGTGAGTTTCGGCGCGCCCGAACGCAAGCTGGGCTGGAACGCATCCCCAACCGCGCAGGTGATGTTCGACAATGTCCGCGTGCCGGTGGCCAACCGCATCGGGGCCGAGGGCGATGGCTTTCGCTTTGCGATGGCGGGGCTCGACGGTGGGCGGCTTAACATCGGCGCCTGTTCGCTGGGCGGGGCGCAGCGCTGTTTGGATGAGGCGATCCGCTATACCAAGGAACGCCAGCAATTCGGCCAGCCAATTGCCGATTTTCAGAATACCCAGTTCATGCTCGCCGATATGGCGACCGATTTGGAGGCGGCGCGGGCGCTGCTCTATATCGCGGCGGCCAAGGTGAGCGCCAATGCCCCCGACAAGTCGCGCTTTTCGGCGATGGCGAAAAGGCTCGCCACCGACAATGGAAGCTCGATTGTTGATCGCGCGCTGCAACTCCATGGCGGCTATGGCTACCTCAAAGACTATCCGATCGAACGGTTCTGGCGCGACCTGCGCGTCCATTCGATATTGGAGGGGACCAACCAGGTGATGCGGATGATCATCGGCCGGGATTTGCTGCGGCAATGACCCTTCGAGACGCGACTTCGATAAGCTCAGCCGCTCCTCAGGGCGATCGGGAGGTTGTTGCCCGCCATGAAGGCCAAGCCGGGTTCCTGACCCTCAATCGCCCCAAGGCGATTCATGCGCTGACCCAAGGCATGGACCACGCCATGACCGAGGCGCTGCTGGCCTGGCGCGACGATCCCGCAGTCCAGGTGGTGATCATCGACCACAGCGAAGGCCGCGGTTTCTGCGCCGGGGGCGACATCGCCTTCCTGCGCAACTCCGCAATTAACGATGGCGGCGTCTCAGGTCGGCAGTTCTTCCACGACGAATATCAGCTCAACCATTTGTTGTTCGCATACCCCAAGCCGGTGGTCGCGTTCATGGACGGCATCACCATGGGCGGCGGGGTCGGCATATCGCAGCCTGCGCGCTATCGCGTCGCCACCGAAAATACCCGGCTTGCCATGCCCGAAACCGGTATCGGCCTGTTCCCCGATGTTGGCGGCGGCTGGTATCTCTCGCGGCTACGCGCGCGGCTGGGGCAATATTTGGCGCTGACGGGCGCACGGATCGACGGCACAGAGTGCCTGTGGTCGGGGCTGGCGACGCATTATTTGCCCGCCGACGCTTTGCCGCAAGCCAAGGTGCGGATCGCGGCGGGCGAAGCGCCGGGTGCGGTGCTGGATGCGCTTTCGATTGCACCGCCACCAGCCAAGATCGCAGCTCATGCCGACGCCGTTGCTAGCCATTTTGTATCGGACCGCTTGGAGGACATCTTCGCCAGCCTTGAAGGCGATGATAGCGAATGGGCAAGCGCCACTCTAGCGACGCTTCGCACCAAAAGCCCGCAGACCTGTAAAGTCGCGCTGCGCCAGCTTGGCCTCAGCCTGTCGCTGCCCGATTTCGCGGCGAATATGGCAATGGAATATCGCATCGCGTCGCGCGTGTTGACCCTGCCCGATTTCACCGAGGGCGTGCGCGCGGTGATTGTGGATAAGGACGGCGCGCCGTGCTGGAACCCTGCAACGCCAGCGGCTATGACCGACGCCATGCTCGACGCGATCTTCGCACCCTTGCCTACAGATGAAGAATGGAAGCCGCTATGACCCCCGCAATCACTTATGAGACCATCCTTGTCGAACAACGCGGGGCGGTGACGCTGGTCACGCTCAACCGACCGCAAGCGATGAACGCGCTGAACAGTCAGGTTTTGGCCGATCTGATTGCGGCATTCGCGGCCTATGATGCCGACCCTGCCCAGCGCTGTCTGGTGTTGACCGGGAGCGAAAAGGCGTTTGCGGCGGGCGCGGACATCAAGGAAATGTCCGATCAGGGCTTTGCTGCGATGTATGGCAGCAATTTTTTCGCTGGTTACGAACAGCTGACCCGCGTGCGCAAGCCGTGGATCGCGGCGGTCGCTGGCTATGCGCTGGGCGGCGGGTGCGAGCTCGCCATGATGGCCGATTTCATCATTGCGGCGGACAACGCCAAGTTCGGCCAGCCCGAGATTAAGCTGGCGGTGACGCCGGGCATGGGTGGGTCACAGCGGCTGACCCGCGCGGTTGGCAAGGCCAAGGCGATGGACATGTGCCTGACCGGCCGGATGATGGACGCGGCCGAAGCCGAACAATCCGGCCTAGTGTCGCGGGTTGTTCCTGCCGCCAGCCTGATCGACGAAGCGATGAAGGCCGCCGATGCCATCGCCGGAATGGCCCCGCTTGCCGCATTGGCCGCCAAGGAAATGGTCAATGCCGCGTTTGAAACCACGCTGACACAGGGGGTCAATTTTGAACGTCGCCTGTTCCACGGCCTGTTCGGCACCAACGACCAAAAGGAAGGTATGGCTGCATTCGTCGAAAAACGGCCGGGAGTGTGGACGGGCAAATAATGACTTCACAGCCCTGCCATTTCGACCTCGCGATGGGATATGCCCAGTGGCAAGGGTCCGGCAGGCCGGAAAATCTGCCGCGCGGGGCGGATGAAATTGCGCGCATTTGTGCAGGCTATGCTCCGCTTGAAACAGTGCCGATTTCTGCGGCCAATGTATCAGGATCCGGGATCAATCGGTGGGACGCGCTGCTGGACCAATTCCTAGCTGCACAAGCCATACTGCGAAAGCATGAGCCAGCAAGTGTTTTGACGGCTGGTGGCGACTGCGCGGTCGACATTGTGGTGATCGATTATTTGCTCCGGCTGTATCCAGACCTTACGGTGATCTGGATAGACTCTCACCTCGATGCCAACACCACCAAAACCAGCCCGAGCGGCAATTTTCACGGGATGCCGGTCAGCACCATTCTCGGTGCTCCACCTGCCGAATTGCAGCCGCATTTGGGCTCCGCGCTGCAATCGCGCGCCTTCCGCTACTTCTGGGCGCATGTCGGCGATCAGGGTGACTGGGATTTTCAGCACGAGAACGAACTGACCTGGCTCAAGGATGACGAACGGTTTCCCGGTCCGATCCATATCCATTTCGATCTCGATGTTTTCGATCCCGCGGAGTTTCCGCACCTTGCCTATCCCGAGAAGAATGGCCTGACAATTGATGCAGCAATCGCACTGCTGCGACGTTTGGCCTCGGAAAACAGGGTTGTTGGCTTGACCATAACGGAATTCGCGCCGGGCGATGCTGCTGGCGCGACGGCGGGCGGCCAGATTGTCTCACGCCTCATCGAAAGCGCTTGCGGCAACTGGGCCGGAGTTTAGCAACAGTGGGTAAAGTGGGGGCGGGCGTTACCGCTATTCCTTGACCCCGCGCATCAACCAGCCCAGCACAATAGCCACCATCACCAGCGCCGGAACATCGCCGAGCAAATGCCCCTGATGCATCGGATTGTTCATCGATTGCACCGCCATTATGCCTGCGTGAACCACGCTCGACCAAATCGTAAAGCCAATCAGTGATCGGTGCGCGGATGGGTTCCCTGCCGCACGGATAAGGAATATTCCCAATGTCGCATAAACGCCGACAATCATCATGAAATAGTGTGAACTGGCAGGCGATCCCTCGTGCCATGCCCACCCTGATGGCCATAATATGGATAGCGGGTAAATCAGGCAAAAGACGCTGCCGAACGCGATGAGTGCGATTTTCAATAGGCTATTATGTTGAAACATAAATGTTTCCTCCTCATACTCACATCGATATATAGGGTTTCGAATTGAAATCAATATGCCAAAGCTAACCCCATTGCATTGCCAAACTCATCTGCTAGCGTCGTTTCCCACAGCGATGCAGCGCCCAGCATAGGGCGCGCACAGATGGGTGAGTGGAGAGAGGCAGCATGGAACAGCTACAGGGGATGGACGCAAGCTTTGTCGCGCTCGAACAGCGCAATGCACCGATGCATATCGGATCGATCCTGATCTACGACCCCGCCACCGCGCCCGGCGGCTTTGTGCGGTTCAAGGACATATTGGCGTTTTTTCAGTCGCGGATGCAATTATCCAAAACAATGCGGCAGCGGCTGGTGCGGGTGCCGCTGTCGATCGATTATCCTTATTGGATCGAGGATCCCGATTTCGATCTCGAATATCATGTCCGCCACGTCGCTTTGCCCAAACCCGGCGACCGGCGGCAACTGTGCATTCAGGCGGCGCGGATATTCGCACGCCCGCTCGACCTCAACCGCCCACCGTGGGAGTTTACGGTGGTCGAGGGGCTGGATAATATCCCCGACATCCCCAAGGGCAGCTTTGCGATGATTTCCAAGGTCCACCATGCCGCGATCGACGGCATGTCGGGTATTGATTTGATGGAGGCGCTGCACACGCTGACCCCCGATGCGCCGCCGCCAGCGACGCCGGACAGGTGGAAGCCGGACAGCATCCCCGACCCCATTGGCCTGTTTCTCAAAGGCTATGTCCGCGCCTGGACCAACCCGGTGCGGCAGATCGGCGTGGTGGCGCGCGCCGCGCCCGGCCTGTTCAACGCCGCCAAGGGTTTCCTCAACAAGGATTTCAGCCTCGATAGTGCGATCAAGACCCCTCGCACCCGATTTAACACCAAAGTATCGCCGAACCGTGTGGTCGAGGGGCGCGCCTTTGCGCTTGATGATCTGAAGGCGCTGCGTGCGCTCGCGCCCGGGTGCAAGATCAACGATATTTTCCTCGCCATCATCGGCGGGGCTTTGCGCCAATATCTGGAGATGAAGGGCGAGCTACCCGAGGCGTCGCTGACCGCAATGGCGCCGATTTCGGTGCGCGGCGGCGAAGAGAAGGGCGCGATGGGCAATCAGGTTTCAGCAATGCTGGTGCCGCTGGGCAGTCACATCGCCGACCCGTCAACACGGCTTGCCTATGTTCATGAGCAAACAATCAACAGCAAGGCGATGACCGACGCCATTGGTGCGCGCCAGATGACCGAGATGAGCAAAGTATCGCCCGCACTGTTCCTTGCGCTCGGTGCACAGCTTTATACGCGGCTGGGCATCGCCGATGTGATGAAGCCGGTGTTCAACACCGTTGTCACCAACGTGCCCGGCCCGCCGATCCCGATCTACTCCACCGGTGCGCAGCTGGTCAGCATGCACGGGCTGCTGTGCCTGACCGATGGCCTGGCGCTCGGCCATGTTGTGCAAAGCTATTGCGCGCAGGCGACAATCACCTTCACCGCGTGCCGCAAGGTGATGCCCGACCCAGAATTTTACTCGCAATGTTTGCAGGACAGTTTTGACGCGATGATGGCGGCGCTCGCCCGCAATAGTGCCAAAGCAGGAGCCGAGGTGGAGCCCGCCGCCAAGCCCGCTAAAAAGCCAAAACCTGCCGCCAAGTCAGCACCCAAGAAAGCCAAGGCCGCTTAGGCCTGACCCCACCATGCCAAAAAGGAAACCCGACCCGATGCATGCACAAGCCACCGTCCATACGCCTGCCTCAGCACAGCCTCCGCACCCGCTGCTGACCATGGCCGAGGGGCGCGCGATTTTCGAACTGGGGAGTTTTTATGCGCTGCGCCCGTTGCTCGGCGCCCTGCCGCGCGGTGATGGCCATCCGGTGCTGGTTCTGCCCGGCTTCATGGCGGGTGACACCTCGACCCGGCCAATGCGCGGTTTGCTCGATAGTCTGGGCTATGAGGCGCACGGTTGGGGCATGGGGCGCAACATGCGCATCGACAATGCGCGCGAGGCGGCAATGCACGACCTCGTTCGGCGGATAAGCGATGACGCAGGGCGCAAAGTCTCGATCGTCGGCTGGAGCCTGGGCGGCGTCTTTGCGCGCGAAATTGCCAAGGCGATGCCAGAGCGTGTCCGGCTGGTCATCTCGCTCGGTAGCCCGATCTCGAATGATCGAAACCACAGCAATGCGCGCCGCTTGTTCGAATATCTCAACGGCAAAAACCCCGAACCGATCCGCGAGGGGCGTTTCCACGATCTTGGCGAAGCACCGCCGGTGCCGACCACCTCGATCCTGACCAAGAGCGATGGCGTGGTCGCATGGCGCGGGTCGGTGCAAAAGCCAAGCCCGATGACTGAGAATATCGAGATTCACGCCAGCCATATCGGCCTTGGCGTCAACCCGCTCGCCATGGTCGCTATTGCGGACAGGCTGTCACAGGCCGAGGGGCAATGGAAACCGTTCGATCGCTCGGGGCTGCGCCGCTTGTTTTTCAGGGGGGTGGCGACGCATTAAAGGTTGCGCGCGTGCAAGGCATCGCAGCTTAGGGCCCTGACCCTAATATCCGTGATTGCTCGCCACCGCGCGGCTCACCGCCTGCATCACGGCCATCCGCTGTGGCACGCTCGCTGTCGTGTGCGCCAGCATCACCGCGACGGCATAGCGCGTGCCATCGGGCGCGGTCAGGATAGCAATGTCATTATAACCGGTAGCGCGGCCCTCCAGCTCCTGTCCAGTGCCGGTTTTGTGCGCGACCCGCCAACCAGCGGGCACCCCAGCGCGCAGCCGCTGTGGCCCGCTTGAGGTGCGCGATAACGTGTCGAGCATCAGCCGCGTTGAGGCAGGCGAGAGCAAGTCACCGCGTGCCAGCCGCGCCAGCGCATCGGTGATGGCGAGCGGCGCAGCGCCGTCCTCTGGATTGGCGAGGTAACGCTCCATCGCGGCGCGGCGTACCGACAAAGGCACCGCCTCGCGCGCTACCTGAAAGCTGCGTCCTACCGAATAATGCTGTTGCCATTCGAGCCCGGCGGTGCGGCTTTGCAGCAAGCGCTCGCCCGGGCCAAAGCGGATCCGCCCCAGTCTGCTCCGTTCGATAAAGCCATTGACCGCATCCGGCCCGCCCACGCGGCGGAGCAGCGCATCGTTGGCGCTATTGTCGCTGCCCGTAATCGCTTGCTCCAGCAATTCGCCAAGGCTCGCCTCATAGCGCCCTTCGCGCGCGACGCGGGTGGCCAGCGGCTGGTGAAACAGCGTCAGATCCTCCGGCCCGATGGTGATACGATCCGAAAGGTTCAATCGCCCGGCATCGACCTGTGACAGCAGAGTCAGCGCCACCCACAGCTTCGACACGCTCTGCTGCGGGAAAGCCTCGTCGCCGCGCCGCGACACATTCCAATCGCCGTCGATCCGCTGGACCGCGATGCCGGTGCGCCCCGGAAAATCGCGCCACAAATTATGCAGCGTCGCCTCCAGCGCCGGAGGCGGGCGATTGATGCCAGGGTCGAAACGCGGCATCGCCGGAGCAGGTGGAACGCGGTTGGTTGGCGGATTGGCGCTCGGTCGCCATGGCTGGTTGCCAGCGCGCGGCGGCGCGGGGCGAGAGGCAGGGGGACGCGTATCATTGCCGCCGGATACGCATCCGGTCATCATGGAGGCCGAAATCGCCAGGCCAAGCATCGCAAGTATCAGTGTTTTTTTCATCGCGGCGACACTGCCCCGAACTTCGCCCGCACGCACCGCCCGTGCGACGAACGATTCTGTGCATACGATGAGGTGTTGCGGCGCTACGGCACCAACACCGTGTCGCGCGCTTGTGGCAACATATCCGGATAGTCGAGCGTATAGTGTAGCCCGCGGCTTTCATGCCGCGCCATCGCGCTCCGCACAATCAACCGCGCGACCTCCAGCAAATTGCGTAGCTCGATCAGGTCGGGGGTGACGCGGAAATTGCCGTAATAATCATCGACCTCCTGCGCCAATAAATTGACGCGGTGCATCGCCCGCTCCAGCCGTTTGGTGGTGCGGACAATCCCGACATAGTCCCACATGAAGCGGCGGATTTCGCGCCAGATGTGCTGGACGATCACTTCCTCATCGGCGTCGGTGACGCGGCTTTCGTCCCACGCGCGGATGCTTGGCGGCTCTGGCAGGTCGTCGAACCGCGCCATGATGTCACGAGCCGCCGCCTCGCCGTAAACGAAACATTCGAGCAAGCTGTTCGACGCCAGCCGATTGGCCCCATGCAGGCCGGTGCATGTCACTTCGCCGGCAGCATAGAGGCCCGGCAGGTCGGTGCGCCCCGCCCTGTCGACCATCACCCCGCCGCAAGTATAGTGCTGCGCCGGCACCACCGGGATCGGCGCGACTGTAATGTCGATGCCCAGCCCCATCAGCTTTTCATAGATGTTGGGAAAGTGGCCGCGCACGAAATCGGCGGGCTTGTGGCTGATGTCGAGGTGGACATAGTCGAGGCCCAGCCGCTTGATTTCATGGTCGATAGCGCGCGCCACCACATCACGCGGGGCCAGTTCTTCGCGCGGGTCGAACCGTGGCATGAAACGCGTCCCGCCGCCCTCAACACCAGGGGGGAGTTTCAAATGCCCGCCCTCACCGCGCACCGCCTCAGTAATCAGAAAGTTCTTCACTTCAAGGTTATAGAGGCAGGTCGGGTGGAATTGCATGAACTCCATATTGGCGACCCGCGCCCCCGCTCGCCATGCCATCGCAATGCCATCGCCGGTCGCGCCGCGCGGCGCGGTCGAGAACAGATAGGTCCGCCCAGCCCCGCCGGTGGCAAGGATGGTCGCGCGCGCGGTGAATGCCTCAACCTTTTTCGTAGCGCGGCTATAGGCATAGATGCCCCAGACATTGCCAGCACCCGAATAGGGCTCGGCATGCCGTCCGGTGATAAGGTCGATACCGACCATGTCGGGCATCAGCGTGATATTGGGGTTGGCAGCGGCGGCACTTTCGAGCGCCTGTTGCACCGCCCATCCGGTCGCATCATCAACATGAACGATACGGCGGTGGCTGTGCCCGCCTTCACGCGTCAAATGCCATCGCTCGCCAAGCGTCACACCGCCTGCACTGCTCGCGCCTCCATCATCAGCATTGAACGGCACGCCCAGCGCGGCGAGCCGCTCTATCGCCGCCGGAGCATTTTCGACGACAAACTCGACGACATCGCGTTTATTAAGCCCCGCGCCCGCCACCATCGTATCCTCGATGTGGCTGTCGAACGTGTCCCCGGCATCGAGCACGGCGGCAATCCCGCCCTGCGCCCAGGCGGTTGACCCGTCGCTCAATGCGCCCTTGGCCAGCACCAGCACCTTGTGCTTTTCCGCCAGCGTCAACGCGGCCGTAAGCCCCGCTGCCCCCGACCCGATGATGATGACGTCGTGGGTCACAGGCCGCCCGTCAACCCACTGCCCGTGTCAGTTGCACGAACACGTCCTCGAGGTCGGCTTCGCGTGTTGACACATCAATGATGGAAAGGCCCGCCGCCGCCGCCGCGCTCAGCACGTCGCCAGCATTGGCGCGGTCCTTATTATAGCTGATGGTAATCTCGCGCGGTGCGGTCTGTTCGACCTTCTCGAAGCTGCCATGCGCGGGAAGTGTCGCAACATCATCGCCCAGCGTCAGCACAACCGCCTTTTCGCGCGCCATACCCACCAGCTCGCGCGTTGGCTTGTCGGCGATCAACTGACCGTGATTGATGATGGCGATCCGGTCGCACAATTGCTCAGCCTCCTCCAGATAATGCGTGGTCAACACTACCGTCACCCCTTCGTGGTTGAGCCGCTGAACATAGTCCCACAATTGCTGTCGCAGCTCGATGTCGACCCCCGCCGTTGGCTCATCAAGCACGATGATCGGCGGCGAATGGACCAGCGCCTTGGCCACCAGCAAGCGCCGTTTCATCCCGCCCGAAAGCGTGCGGGCATAGGCGTCCTTCTTGTCCTCAAGCCCGACGGCGCGCAGCAACTCCAGGCTGCGCCGCTGTTTCTTGGTAACGCCATAGAGGCCGGCGACCAGCTCCAGCGTCTCGAACGGTGTAAAAAACGGATCGAAGACAATTTCCTGCGGGACAATGCCGATAGACCTTTTGGCATTGCGCGGGTCGGCATTGATATCAAAGCCCCATATGCGCGCCGTGCCGGATGTCTTGCGCACCATGCCCGACAATATGTTGATCAGCGTCGATTTGCCCGCGCCATTGGGGCCAAGCAGGCCGTAGATCGACCCGCGAGGGACGGAAAGGCTGACATCATCGAGCGCGCGCTTGCCGCCACTATAGACTTTGGTCAGATTATCAATGCGGATGGCTGCTTCACTGGTCATCGCTTTGGCATAGCGATTCTTTGCGGGCCGCCAAAGAGTAAAAATGAAATTAACCATAGCTGCTTATAATAGTTGAACACAGCTTGGCTAAAGCCGCAGATATGGGGACCAAGACCATTCTAAAATCACGCTACAAATGGCCTGCCTCGCTGCTCACTATCATGACAGCGGTGATAGCAGCCTGCTGTGGCACCTCTGCTTATGCTGGAACGACCCAGCAGGGCGCAACTGAAACGGTTGTTTTGCGGCAACTATCGTTCATCCGCGTCGATGATATGAACTTTGGCGATCTTATCCCCGGCCCCACCGCCGGCACAGTTCGCCTATTGCCCAACGGAACCCGCACCAGGACCGGCGGCGTAACCCTTGTCGGTTCTTCGCATCAGCCCGCGCGTTTTGCGGGCAAGGGCAGTTTTAACCAGCAAGTCCTGATTAGCCTTTCATCGAACACCATCCAGTTAACCGGGCCAGGGGCACCGATGACGGTTTCGCTGTTCGAGATCGGCTCGACACCAACAGCCATTTTAACGACAACACCGCGCCGTTTTCGTATAACTTCAGCCAGCGGCATATTCGCCTTCCCAGTTGGGGCGTCGCTTGGCGTTGGCGCCAATCAGGCTGCTGGGGTTTATAGCGGTACATTCAGCATTACATTGAATTACCTATAGGGCTTCCATAACTAACGCGCTGTTTACTGCGCTGCGAGACGCGGCATTGACGCCTGCACTGCTAATGCGCAGCCATGGAACGCCGCCTGACCAGCATAACCCCCATTGCCGCCGCCGCGATTCTATGCGCGTGGGCGGGCGCCGCGAGCGCGCAGACCACACCAGGCACCGCGCAGTCGCTTGTCCTCAACCGGCTCGAACTGCTCAACACCACCGCGCTTGATTTCGGTAATCTGATCGCGGGGCCGACCGCCGGCACCGCGACGATCAACGGAACCAGCGGCGCACGCACCACCACGGGCGGTGCGGTCGCAGCGGGCGGCACGATCGGTATGGCGACCTTTTATGCGGCGGGCACGGTTAACCGGATATTCCTGGTGCTTCGCCCGACCGCGCCGATCACCCTCACCAACGGAACCGGCGGCACGATGACGGTCAACAACTGGACCAGCAACGGTGGCCTGATCCGCTTTTTGGACGGCAATGGTATCAGCATCATCACCATCGGGGCTCGTTTGAATGTCGGGGCGAACCAAGCCCCCGGCACTTATACCGGGACGTTCAACGTCACGGTCAATTATCTCTAGGATTGCGAGGATGCGTCCGCGCTGCTAATTGGCAGGCTATGGCCGACACACAAGAAATCACCCGAACCGAAAATCCCCGCGTCTCTTGTATGGGCACAAGCGACGCAACTGGCACTGCCTTGGGCCATCCGCGCGTGTGGCTGCAAATTGACCCAGCCGATGGCTTTGTCGATTGCGGCTATTGCGACCGCCGCTTTGTCCTGATTGGCAGTGTCGCCGATACTAACGAAAGCGCGAGTTGAACATGTCGTACCCAGTAGCTGTATGACCACAGACCCACGGCAATTCCTCTATCGGCCTGACCTGCTCGACCCAGATACCGCGCTGGCGCTAACGCGGCGCGCACTGGCCACAGCCGAAGATGGCGAACTCTATCTGCAATATCGGGTGAGCGAAGCGCTGGTATTTGACGATGGGCAGTTGAAAACAGCCGATTATTCGACCGATGCCGGATTTGGGCTACGCGCTGTTTCGGGCGAGATGACCGGCTTTGCCCACGCCAGCGAGATCAGCGCCGCCGCCATTGCGCGCGCTATCCCCGCACTCCGCCTGATCGAACCACGCACGGGCGAGCCTGCCCCGCCGCCGCGCCGCACCAATGCCCGCCTTTACCCCGACGCCAACCCGCTCGACCCCGTGCCCTTTGCCGACAAGGTAGCGCTGTGCCAAAGCATCAACGCGGCAGCGCGCGCCCGCGACCCGCGCGTGGCCCAGGTCACAGTGTCACTGGTTGGCGCCTGGTCGGTGGTCGAGATTGTCCGCGCCGATGGCTTTGTCGCCACCGATGTCCGCCCGCTGGTCCGCCTCAATGTCTCGATTGTCGCCAAAGAGGGTGGCCGCAGCGAAAGTGGAAGCTTTGGCATTGGCGGGCGGCGCGGTTATGCCGACTTGATGTCCCCTGCAACGGCGGCCCGCGCGATTGACCGCGCGCTCGACCAGGCGCTGACGAACCTTGGCTCACAAGATGCCCCAGCGGGCGAAATGACCGTGCTGCTCGGCCCTGGCTGGCCCGGCATCATCCTGCACGAGGCGGTCGGTCATGGGCTGGAGGGCGATTTTAATCGCAAGGGCACCAGCGCCTTTTCCGGCCGCGTCGGCACGCGCGTTGCCGCGCCAGGCGTCACCGTGGTTGATGACGGAACCCTCGCCAGCCCCGTTGACGGTGGCCGGCGCGGCTCGCTCAATGTTGACGACGAAGGCACGCCGACCGCCGAAAATGTGCTGATCGAGGACGGTATTTTGCGCGGCTATATGCAAGACCGCCTCAATGCGCGGCTGATGGGCGTTCCGGCAACGGGCAATGGCCGCCGCGAAAGCTATGCTGATGCGCCGATGCCACGGATGACCAATACCTTCATGCGCGCCGGAAACGACGACCCTGCCGAGCTGCTCGCCCGCGTCAAGGACGGCATCTACGCCACCAGCTTTGGTGGCGGGCAGGTGGATATTGTCTCGGGCAATTTCACATTCTCGTGCACCCAGGCGTGGCGGGTCAAAAATGGCAAGCTGCTCCACCCGATCAAGGGCGCGACGCTGATCGGTGATGGGCCAAGCGTGCTGACCCGCGTTTCGGGGATCGGCAATGACTTGCGCCTCGACGAAGGGATTGGCGTGTGCGGCAAGGGCGGGCAAAGCATCCCCGCAGGCGTCGGCCAACCGACGCTGCTGATCGACGGCATCACCGTTGGCGGCACGGCGGGGTAGAGCGTTTTGAAGTCAGATGACTGCATCTGACGACTCGTAAAACACGGCCAGACAATATTGGGAGAGGGAGAGGACATGGCTGATTTCACCGACACATTGACCGAGGCGCACCGCGCCTTCATCGCCGACAAGCCGGTCTATTTTACCGCGACGGCGGCCTCCGACGGGCGCATCAACCTGTCGCCAAAGGGCTATGCCGACACCTTCCGCATTCTCTCGGACACGAGGGTCGCGTTCCTCGACCTTGGCGGGTCGGGCAATGAAACCCATGCGCACCTCTCCGCAGACGGCCGGATCACCATCATGTTCTGTGCGTTTGACCGCACCGCGCTGATCCTGCGCATCTATGGGCGGGGCCGCGCGGTGTTGCCGCAAGATGCCGAATGGGCGGCGCTGGCGGCGCATTTTACGCTGCTTCCTGGCACGCGGCAAATTTTTGTCATCGCCATTGAGAGCGTCCAGACCAGTTGCGGCTGGGGGGTGCCGATGATGACGCTCGAACGCGAACGGCCGACGCTGACCAAATATCATGCGCAATATGACCCCGAACAATGGGTCGAAAAATTCCGCGTTCGCACCACCAGCATCGACGGCCTGCCGACGCGGCCCACCGACCGCTATATCGCGGGCGATGAGGCGGAACCCACCGACACACCGTGATCAAGGTCGCCAGCTATAATATCCATCGCGGCATCGGGCTGGACAGGCGGCGCAACCCCGAAAGGATCATGGCCTGCCTGCGCGAAATCGACGCCGACATCATCGCGCTGCAAGAGGTCGACCGCCGCTTTGGCCGCCGCGAGAGTGCCCTACCGCTGCATCTGATTGACGAAAGCCCTTGGAAAGCCGTGCCGCTAGACACCCGCCCAGACAGCATCGGCTGGCACGGCAACGCGCTGTTGGTGCGCAAGGGGATAGCGGTGGAAAGCGCCGCGATAGTCCCGCTGCCGACGCTGGAGCCGCGCGGCGCAATTTCGGCAGACATTTGCGCCGGAGCGATCAGGCTGCGGGTGGTGGCAATGCACCTCGACCTGTCGGGCATCCGCCGCCGTGGGCAGGTGCGCACCATTGTCGATCATGCGCGAAAATCGCCCCCTACTTTGCCGTTGGTGATGATGGGCGACCTCAATGATTGGGCGGAGCATAGCAGCGCACTGCGCCAATTTGACGGTGATCTCCATGTGCTGCGCCCGGGCAACAGCTTTCACAGCCGCCGCCCGATTGCCGCGCTCGATCGTATCATCGTGTCGGGGCGGATTGGTATCGAGGGGTGCGGAGTCCACCACAGTGCCCTTTCCGCTCGCGCTTCGGACCATCTGCCTGTGTGGGCGAAACTGGCGCTCTAACCACCACGCACCCACTGCCTGAAAATCAGGCAGAGGATTGTGCATCTGCACAATATATTACCGCAAGGCGGCTCCGTTCATAACAAAAAACCCGTTAACCCCACGTTTTCGACATTTGGCATGCATGTTGCTCTTCATTGCACTGAAGCAACGCCAAGCGGCCAATCACTAAAGCGGGGTAACATGCAACTGATCATCGCCATCATCAAACCCTTCAAGCTTGACGAGGTCCGCAGCGCGCTGACCAATGTTGGGATTAACGGCATGACCGTCAGCGAGGTCAAGGGGTTTGGCCGGCAAAAAGGGCAAACCGAAATCTATCGCGGCGCCGAATATGCCGCCAATATGGTGCCCAAGGTCAAGATCGAGCTGGTGTGCAGCAGCGACATCGCACCGCGCGCAGTCGAGGCGATCCAGCAGGTGGCAGGCACTGGAAGTATCGGCGACGGCAAAATCTTTGTCCTCGACGTCAAATCGGCGGTGCGCATCCGCACCGGGGAAACAGGGGAAGCTGCGCTGTGAGCGATGCAACCATCATGATGACAATCAACAAACGGGAAGCCAGAGGAATGAAGCGACTATATCCAGGGGCGGCCGCCATCGGTGCGGCCATGACATCACTATTCTCGGCAACGACTTTATGGGCCCAAGAAGCAAGCGTAGCGGTCGCAACGGGTCCGGTCCGTGCACCCGACGCAGTGGCGCAAGCGGCTATGGCTAATAAGGGTGACACCACATGGATGCTCATCAGCTCGGCGTTAGTCTTGCTCATGTCCGTCCCCGCACTGGCGTTATTTTATGGCGGCCTTGTGCGCACCAAAAATATGCTCAGCCTGTTGATGCAGGTGTTCATGATCGTTTCGGTCGCGGCCCTCGCGTGGGTTGGCTGGGGTTATACGATGGCCTTCACCAGCGGTGGTGAAGCTGCCACCGCGCCGTTCATTGGCGGCTTTTCCAAAGCCTTCCTCAGCGGCGTGACCACATCCACTTATGCTGCGACGTTCAGCAACAACGTCTATATTCCCGAATATGCGTTTGTTATTTTCCAGATGACCTTTGCCTGCATCACCCCAGCATTGATCGTCGGGGCATTTGCCGAACGGATCAAGTTTGTGCCGCTGATGCTGTTCACACTCGCCTGGTTGACACTCGCCTATTTCCCGATTGCCCACATGGTCTGGTATTGGGCTGGCCCTGACTTTCTGGTCGATGCACCGACCGATAGCGGCCTGTTATGGAGCTGGGGCGCGCTCGATTTTGCGGGCGGCACCGTGGTCCATATCAATGCCGGTATAGCGGGCCTCATCGGCTGTCTGATCGTCGGCAAGCGGATCGGCTATGGCCGCGAAGCAACGCCGCCGCACAGCCTGACTATGACGATGATCGGCGCATCCTTGCTGTGGGTCGGCTGGTTCGGCTTTAACGCGGGCTCAAACCTTGAGGCGAACGGCCTCGCCGCGCTCGCGTTCATCAACACGTTCGTCGCAACAGCAGCGGCAGCGGTGTCATGGAGCCTGATCGAACAATTCCATCACGGCAAGCAATCGCTGCTCGGCGCGGTTACCGGTGCGGTCGCGGGGCTGGTGGCGATTACGCCCGCTAGCGGATTCGCCTCGCCGATGGGCGCGATAGCACTGGGCCTCATCGTCTCACCGGTCTGTTATCTGTTTGTCTCGGTCATCAAGAACAAGCTCAAATATGACGATACGCTCGATGTGTTCGGGGTTCATTGCGTGGGTGGAATTGTCGGCGCGCTGGGCACCGCGATTGTCGCAGACCCATCCTTGGGTGGGCAAGGCTGGGTCGACTATACGGTATTCCCCGCCGTTCCTGGTGCCTATGCCATGGCGGGTCAGTTTATGACCCAGCTTAAGGCGGTCCTGGTTACTTTGCTGTGGTCTGGCAGCGTCTCCGCCATCCTGTTTACCGCACTCAAATATACCATCGGCCTGCGCGTCAGCGAAGAGGCGGAGCGTGAGGGGCTCGACCTCGCCGAACATGGAGAGCGCGCCTATAATATGTGATCGTTTTGAAGTCAGATGCCATCATCTGACGGCTCGAAAAACGCGGCAAACAAGCAAACAAGAATGTGATATCGGGCTGCCCTTCCCCTCCCCTCCTCACCGGAATGGGCGACCCAAATAGAGGTTCTTCCTGCGAACCGACTGGCCGGAGCTTAAAACGCTCCGGCCAATTTTTGTGACACTTTCAGCACAATGGCGGACTAAATTACAGGTAGCGCACATGGCGCTTGATAGAGCCTCTCTTTCGGTCGCATGATAGCGCATCAACAAGCGCAAGATAAGGCGCTGTTACCGAAGGGAGAATATCATGCTGCGCTTCATTCCGCCCCGCACACGCCTTGCCATTGGGCTGTCAGCACTCGCCGTTGCTTTTGCCAGCGCGCCCGCATTCGCGCAAAATGCCGATGAGGAGGAAGGCGATGGTAATGACATCGTCGTTACCGCAACTTTGCGCGACACCACGCTGCAAGATGTGCCCTTTTCAATCAACGCCCAAACCGGCGAAGAATTGGCCCGCGCCAACGCGACCACGCTTGAGGATGCTTCGCGCAATGTCGCTGGCCTCAATATCCAAAACCTCGGGCCTGGGCAAAGCCAGATTTCGGTTCGCGGCGTTTCCGCAGGGCAAGTTGTTCGCGATCAGCCTGGCGTCAAGGAACAGGTTGGTATCTATCTCGACGACACCCCAATTTCGCTGTCGCTGTTCACGCCCGATCTTGACCTGTTCGATTTGAACCGCCTCGAAACATTACGCGGCCCACAGGGGACGCTCTTTGGCGCGGGCTCCATCGGCGGCACCATTCGCTACATCACCAACCAGCCGCGGCTTGGCGAGACCGAAGGCGCGATT
>JBEBJX010000037.1:0-18906 GCA_040079655.1 Sphingopyxis sp.
CGCTGATCGACGGCCTTCAATCGCATGGCGCGCGGCAAAGCGCCGATCTGGCGCTGGTGCGCGAACAGGCCGAAACATTGATGGGTGACGCAATCTGGTATGGGGGCGACCCGCGTGGCTCGGTGGCGCATTATCTGGCGGGGAGAGCGGCCCTGACCGATCCAGCGCAGAGTTCTGATGTGCGCATCCTCAAACGCCGGGCCTATACCGCCTTCACCGTAGCCAGCTCGCTGTTCGAAGTGGGGCGCCGGACAGAGGCCATGGCGATGTATGACGCCGGGCTTGCGGACATCGCGCTAATGCGCCGCTTCGATGCCAGCGTCAGCGCGCGGCGGATGGAGAATATCGTGCGCGAGGATTATAGCTATGCGCTGCAAAGCGTCGGCCGGGTCGCTGAAGCCTATGCGCAAAATGAGCTTGCCATCGCCGGTTACCGCGAGAATGCGCGGATGCAACCCAATAATTACCAGGTGCTGCGCGCGCTGCCGGTGGCGCTGCGCCCCTCAGGAATGCTTTATCTCGATACCGGCCAGCCGGCGCGGGCCTGTGCACGTTTTCGCGAGGGTGCTGCGCTCTGGGCGCGGCTCGCACGCGAAAATCGGGTGAGCGCTTTCGATCAGGGCAATGACGTCGCGCTTATCCGTGCGCTGCTGGCACGGTGCCGATAAGGCGCGGCGAGAGCGGCTTGGTCAAGGTCAGGGCAAGGCAATCAAAGCGATTTTGCTCCACGTTCATCGCAGCATGCCACACATAGTCGTAGCGAAAAAGCGCGGCGGGCATCGCCCCATGACTGCTGGCTTATTGGCGGAGACGGAGGGATTCGAACCCTCGGTGCCGCATTCACAGCACGCCGGTTTAGCAAACCGATGGTTTCAGCCACTCACCCACGTCTCCGCGCACACGTCTCCGCGCGCGGTTGCACTAGGGATAGCGCGCCATTCTGTCAACGATGAACGCAATGCCCTTTGTCGCATGGATCAATGGCCCCAGGCGACTCGTTTGAACGCAAAATCGACTCACCTCATCGCGTGATTCATTGCACAGACAGGTAGATGCCGCATGGTGTTTGCCAAACAGGCGCGCAAATCGCGCTGAATGGAGATTGCATCATGGGACGCACCATCGGCACCATCGCCACCATCGCCACCATCGCCACAGCAATGATCGGCACATGCGCGATGCTATTATCTGTGCCCGCGATCGCACAGGTGACAAGCGTTGACCCCAATAGCGTGCTTGATGCCGATCTCAATCGCCCTGCCGCCCCCCCTGCACCCTCGACTGCGCCCGCGCCCAACCCGGCGGTGCCCGCGCCTACGGCTCCGTCTGAAAGCACGGGTGGCTGGACAACCGAGGGGCTGGAAACGCCCGCCGAACCCGCCGCCACGACAACCACGACCACAGCCACCGCACCGGCCTCGACGGGCGCGACCTATCGTGAAGATGATCTGATTGGCGCAGCAGAGGGCGTGTTCGGGCGCGGAGCCGAAGGGGTGGCGAGGATCATCCAAAACATCCTGCGTGAACAGGGCGAGCCCAACGGCTATATTGTCGGGCGCGAAGCGGGCGGTGCCTTTGTTTTTGGCCTGCGCTACGGCTCTGGCACCCTGCACCATCGGATAGAGGGCGAAATGCCGGTCTATTGGACGGGGCCGTCGGTGGGCTTTGACGCCGGAGCCAATGCGGGCAGCACATTTGTGCTGATCTATAATCTACACGACACCGAGGATCTTTATCACCGTATTCCGGCTGGCGAGGGTGCCGCATATGTCGTCGGCGGGCTCAATGCTTCCTATTTGCGGCGCGGGGACATTGTCCTCATTCCCATTCGCATGGGGGTTGGCGCGCGGCTTGGCGTCAATGTCGGCTATATGAAATTTTCACACCGCCAGCGCTGGCTGCCGTTTTAAGGCCGCCCAGCGCAACCCTCTCCGCCACTCGCTGCGCAAGCAAAAATGCCGTGAAGCCCCGTGCGCACATTTTCACTGCACAAATTCTGTAGAAAGGGGCTTAAGCGGAACGCGTTATGGACAGGGGCACCGCAATTCGGGGCCTGCGAGCAGTTCGTCCGGAAGTGCAGCGAGCGTCTTGCGAAACGGCTCGGTCGTTCCCAGCCCTCTGGCGAGCACAAGGCTGCCCTGAATCAATGCCACACCGCGTTCGGCGCGGTCACGCGCTGCGATAGCGGAGTAGCCTTCCTCGGCGACGACGCTTGCCAGCGCACCGACAAAAGCCTCGAACATCTCGCAGATCGACGCCTTGAACGGGCTTGCTTCACCGATTGGCGACGAGAGTAGGTTGAGCAGGCAGGCCTGTTCGCCGCCTGCATAAAAGCAATCGAGCTGGCGGGTCATGTCCTTGATCTTGGCCGCTGGTGTCCCTGGTCCCGCAAGCGGTTCAAGGACATGGCGGGTCAACCATCGCCCCGCATCCAGCAACACCTCGCTGCCCATTTGCTCCTTGCCGCCCGGAAAGCGGTGATAAAGGCTCGCCTTCTTGAGGCCAGTCGCTTCGGACAGCATCGCCAGCGACGCGCCATCGTAACCGACGTCGCGAAACGTCGCGCCGAGGCGGTCAAGCAGGGCATTCATTTCAATCTGTGCTTTGCGGGCCATATGGCCGATTCTCCATATTTACCGAATGATCGGTATATTATCTTGACGTGTGAATGTCGAGTCCCTAACTCAATTAGACCGATCGTTCGGTATTGATTCAACCCCAACACAAGGAATGCCCCCCATGAGCAAGACCGCCATCATCATCTATTCAGACCCCAAAGCGGGCACTGAAGAAGCGCTCGGCCGCCTCTTCAACGCCCTGTTCCTCGCCTATGAGCTTCAGGAAAAGAAGCAGGACGTCGCAGTGATCTTTCAGGGCGCTGGAACCCGCTGGCCCGCCGCGCTCGTTCAGTCAGATCATCCTGCCCATGCCCTTTACGAGGCAACCAAGGGCATAGTCGCCGGTATCTGCGGTGGCTGCGCAGACGTCTTTGGTGCAACCGAAGATGCGAAAAAGACCGGCATCAAGCTTGACTACGAAAAGGCAATCCCCGGTACTGCCGGGGTTCTCGATGTCTCGCACTATCTCGATCATGGCTACAGCATCGTAACCTTCTGACCTGCCCCCGGTGCCCGGCCACCCCCTCTGGCCGGGCACCACCCTCCAACTTCCCTGAGTGCACACCATGGCCGAAGAAAGCACCCCGAAGCACATTGCCTTCACCGAAACTGTGAAGCAGTTTCAGGAGCGCAACGGCTCGCGCGAGGCCTATGGCAAGATGGAGGAAAGAGGCTGGCCCAACGCGATCACGCCCCAATTCGCCGACTTCATCGCCCAGCAAAACAGTTTCTACCTCGGGACGGTCAACGCCGAGGGTCAACCCTATATCCAGCATCGCGGCGGGCCGCGTGGTTTCCTGAAACCAATTGACACCCGCACGCTCGGCATGGCCGATTTCCGCGGCAACCGGCAGTTCATCTCGCAGGGCAACCTTGCCGAGAACAACAAGGCCTTCATCTTCCTGATAGATTATGCCAATCGCCGCCGGATCAAGATCTGGGGCGAGGCCTGGATGGTTGAGGGTGACGAAGCCTTGCTCAAGACCGTCATGCCCCAAGGCTATGCCGCAACGCCGGAGCGCGTCCTGCTGTTCAAGATCAATGCCTGGGATCCGAACTGCCCGCAGCATATCCCGCGCAAATACGATCTGGACCATGTGGAGGCGATGATGGCCGATCGCGATACCGAAATCGCCGAGCTCAAAGCCCGCATCGCCGAACTCGAAACAGCTAACTAGGATCCCGACAAGGAGAACAGTGCATGTCGCGCCCACCCTTCCCGCCTTTTACCGAAGAGACCGCCCGCGCCAAGGTCCGCGCCGCCGAGGATGGCTGGAATGGCCGCGACCCCGCCAGGGTGGCGCTCGCATATACCAAGGACAGCCAATGGCGCAATCGGGCGGAGTTTCCGCGTGGACGCGCCGAGATCGAGGCATTCCTTGCCCGCAAATGGGCGTGTGAACTCGACTATCGCCTAATCAAGGAACTCTGGACGTTCGCTGGCAACCGGATTGCGGTGCGTTTCGCCTATGAATATCACGACGACAGCGGCAACTGGTTCCGCGCCTATGGCAACGAGAATTGGGCGTTTGCACCCGACGGTTTAATGGCCAAGCGTTTTGCCAGCATCAACGAGCTTCCGATCTTTGAAGCCGATCGTAAGCTTTTCTGGCCACTGGGTTCGAGACCGGTTGATCACCCCGGGCTCTCCGATCTCGGCCTTTGATCGAAGCGTGAGGCCCCTCAGTGCCCCTTTTTATCGGCCCAGATTGACCGATAAGACAGATAAGCCAGCACTGTCAGCACCAGCAGAAAGCCCAATATGGCCCAGCCCGCAGCGTGCCGCGTCTCCAGCTCTGGCTCGGCCGTCCACACCAGGAAGGCGCTGACGTCGGCCGACATCTGGTTGACGGTAGCACGCGTGCCGTCGTCATAGGTCACCTGCCCCTCCGACGCCAAAGGCGCGGGCATCGCGATGTTCAGCGTCGCAAACCACGGATTGTAGTGAAGACCATTAGCCGGGCGCAGATTGGCGGGTAGATCGGCTGGGACGGCGCGATAGCCGGTCAGCAGCGAATAGATATAGGCCGCGCCGCCCGCGCGCGCCTTGGTAATCAGCGACAGATCAGGCGGCAGGGCGTTGCCATTGGCCGCGCGCGCCGCCACCTCGTTGGGATAGGGCGACGGAAATTGATCCGATGGCATCGCCGGGCGCGTTGCCGCTTCGCCAGTATCGGGGTTGATCGACGGCACATTATACTCGGCGGCGAGCGCTTTCACCTGATCCTCAGTATAGCCCAGATGCTCAACATCGCGGATCGCGACGAGCGACAGGCCATGGCAGGCGGCGCACACTTCCTTGTAAACCTTGAACCCGCGTTGCAGCTGCGCACGGTCGTAGCGGCCAAATACACCGTCGCTGGCCAGGCTGAGTGCCCGCGGAGCCTGCACCCGCTCGTGCACAGGGTCATGCTCGATGGTGAGCGATGTCGTAGCAACAGCCCAAAGGAGCGCCGCAACAAAGCCAAGCCCAGCCAGAAATCCGAAAATGCGAACCATGTCTCTATTCCCCTATTCGGATCTTAGGCCGCAGCCACAGAAGGCTTGCCCAGCACCGCCTCGGTGATCGAGTTCGGTATGGGCAAGGTCTTCTCAAAGCGCGGGATCAACGGAATGATGATCAGGAAGTGCGCAAAATAATAGATCGCGCCAATCTGGCTGAGGATGATCCATGGCTGCGCCGCTGGCATCAACCCGCACAGGCCCAAGAGCGCGATATCCGCCATCAGCACCCAAAAGAAGAAGCGATAGACGGGCCGATAATTGGCCGAACGCACTGGCGAGCGATCAAGCCAGGGCAGGAAGAACAGCAGCGCGATCGACGCGAACATCGCGATCACACCCCACAGCTTGGCATCAACACCCAGGAAATTGCCGGTAAAGGCGCGCAGAATCGCGTAAAATGGCCAGAAATACCATTCAGGAACAATATGCGCCGGCGTCGAAAGCCCATTGGCCGGAATATAATTATCCGGATGCCCCAGCATATTGGGGAAGAAGAAGGTTACAGCGACAAAGGCGAGCAGGAACACGCACAGCCCGAACCCATCCTTCGCAGTGAAATAAGGGTGGAACGGCACCGTGTCCGATTCGGTTTTCACCTCGACCCCGGTCGGGTTTGACGAGCCAGGAATGTGCAACGCCCAGACATGGAGGATGATGACCCCGAAAATCACGAACGGCAGCAAATAATGGAGCGAGAAAAAGCGGTTGAGCGTCGCCTGATCGGGCACATAGCCGCCAAGCAGCCACACGCGAAGCGGCTCGCCAATCCCCGGGATCGCCGAGAAAAATCCGGTGATGACCTGGGCACCCCAAAAACTCATCTGCCCCCAAACCAGCACATAACCCATGAAGGCGGTTGCCATCATCAGTAGGAAGATAACGACGCCGAGCAGCCAGATCATCTCTCTTGGCGCTTTATAAGAGCCAAAATACAGGCCGCGGAAAATGTGGATATAGACGAGGATAAAAAAGAAACTCGCCCCGTTCATATGCGCATAACGCAGGAACCAGCCCGCATTCACGTCGCGCATGATATGTTCGACCGAATTGAAGGCGACCAGCGTATTGGCCGAATAATGCATGGCGAGGATGATGCCGGTAATCAGCTGAATAACCAGCGCCACACCAGCCAGCACCCCAAAGTTCCACCAATAATTGATGTTGCGCGGCACCGGATAGCCCGCACCGATCGCGTTATAAACGAGGCGCGGAAGCGGCAGGCGCTCGTCCACCCACTTCATCAGGCCATTTTGCGGTGCATATTGCTGTGCCCAGGGAAAACTCATGCCTTCGCTCTCCTCAGCCGATCAACACACTGGTGTCGGACGTGAACTCATAGGGCGGAACGTCAAGGTTGCGCGGTGCCGGCCCCTTGCGGATGCGCGCTGCGGTGTCGTAGTGCGAGCCGTGGCACGGGCAGAAATAGCCGCCAAAATCGCCGCGGTTTTCGCCTTCACTTGCGCCCAGCGGCACACAACCCAAATGGGTGCACACGCCCAGCGTAATCAACCAATTCTGCTTGCCGGGCTTGGTTCTCTCGGCCAGACTCTCGGGGTGGCGCAATTCGCCAGCACCCACTGCATTGGCGCTGGCGATTTCGGCTGGCGTCAGGTTGCGGACGAACACCGGCTGTTTACGCCAGCTGGTTTTGATAGCCTGGCCTACCTCAATCGCACTGATGTCCACCTCTGTGGTCGATAAAGCCAGCACATCGGCCGATGGGTTCATCTGATAAACGAGCGGCACAACGACCGCAGCAGCGCCAACGCCGGCCCAGCTGACAGCAGCAAGGTGGATGAAATCACGGCGGCGAACGCCGTCTTCGGCGACAGCCTCTGCAGGAGCGGTGTGAGTTGCCATGCAAGAACCCTATATATTGCCCAACGGGCGTGGCGCCATTTGCCAGAAGCTGTGCGATGGGCTTGCCACCACCCTCTGCCCCCCAGCACATGAATTGCGCGCCTGATAGCCGTGCGGGCGGCGATTGCCAATGACAAAATTATGAGAATGACTCGCGACTTTCATCATAAGCTTGCTAGGAACCGGGCCAAGCTGCAAAGAAGCCCGCATGCCCTTATCCCTCGCCATCATTGAACCCGAAATTGCAGGTAATGTTGGCGCGATGTTGCGCACAGCGGCTTGTTTTGATGTGGCCGTGCATGTGGTCGAGCCATGTGGGTTCGCATTTGGTGATGCATCTTTGCGCCGCGCCGGCATGGATTATGCCGACAATTTGGTGCTGCAACGCCATGTTGATCGCAATGCCTTTGTTGACCATATCCAGCAAAGTGGCGCGCGACTCATATTACTAACCACAAATGGCGATACCAACCTATATAGGATTGCGTTTGAACCAGGCGACATCATAGCCGTCGGCAATGAGGGATCGGGCGCAGCGCAAAGCATCCATGACGCGGCCGATGTGCGGGCACGCATCGCGATCAAAGCTGGCATGCGCAGTTTGAATGTCTCTGTCGCGGCTGCCATCGCCCTGGCAGAGGCGCTTCGCCAAATACATGCCAAACACATGGGAGCATGACGTGACCGAGCTTGATTTTCAACAACAGGCTGCACGCGATTGGTTTGAGAGCTTGCGCACCCGCATATGCGCCGCGTTCGAAACCATTGAAGCCGAAGCGGGAAGCGACGCGCGCTTTGAATATACCGCGTGGGACCGCGAAGGGCCGGGCGTGACGCCTGGCGCACTGGATAGCGGCGGCGGGGGTGGCGGCGTTCGCGCAGTGATGAAAGGCAAGATATTCGAAAAGGTCGGGGTCAATGTCTCGACTGTCGGCGGCGAATTCTCCCCCGATTTTGCCGCCCAAATCCACGGCGCGACCGAAGATCCCGGCTTTTTTGCGACCGGTATCAGCCTGGTAGCGCACATGGCCAACCCGCATGTTCCGGCGGTGCATATGAACACGCGCTTTCTCGTCACCACGAAACGCTGGTTCGGTGGCGGCGCGGACCTCAACCCGCCGATCCCCTATGTTGAGGATACAGATGCGTTTCACGCCCGGCTGCGCGCGGCGTGCGTGCCATTTGGCCCCGAAGCCTATGATCGCTATGCCCAATGGGCCGAGGAATATTTCTTCATCCCGCATCGCGGGGTGGCACGCGGAGTTGGCGGGATATTCTATGACCATCTGGAATGCGACAGCGAGGCCCTGTGGTCGCGCAACTTCGCTTTCACCAAGGCGGTGGGCGAGGCGTTCCTTGACGCCTATCCACCCATCGTCCGGCGGCGGATGGATACGCCCTTTACCCCCGAGCAAATCCACCAGCAGCGCGTGTGGCGCGGGTTATATGCCGAGTTTAACCTGGTTCACGACCGCGGCACGTTATTCGGCCTCAAAACTGGGGGCAATATCGACGCGATCCTGATGAGCCTGCCGCCAATGGCCGCTTGGGATTAGGGGCAGGCTCCCGCTCCCTCAGGCAAATACGTCTGATGCATTATGCGGAGTCAGCGTGCGGTAAACACCAGCGCCGATCGCCAGGCTCAATATGCCCGCCGGCACCCCCGTCGTGATCGCCACAAATAGCGAGCCAATGGTTTCACCAAGCGCCGCGCCGATAAAGCCGGCTATCGCGCCAAGGATACCGAACACCACGATCATGCCGATAAGGGTCAGCAGCAGATAGCCCAGCAATGGCCATTGATAGGGCGCGGTAAGCTGCCATGATTGCGACAGGCCATAAAGCGGATTGATGCTGCGCGCATCGGCCATGGCCGGTTGAACGGCCCATAAACGCGCGGCCAGCCACAGGGCCACTGGCAGCAGAAGGAGGATGAACAAACCGAACACGCCCAGCATCGCAGCAGAGCCGCCGCCACTACCCCCAGCGAATCCCATACCAAGCGCGCCAAGGGTCAACCCAAGGACCAGCGCCACAATCAACAGGACCACCGACCAAAAGAGCAGAGACACTATCGCGGCGGTCAGGCCGTAGATGATCGCCGAGGCGTAATCATCCTCGCCGGATAGCCCCATGCGATAGGCTGCAAATTGCCCAGTTGCCTGGATGATTGCACCAATCAGCCCCGCGCCGGCAATGCCAGGCAAAACTGTGGTCATGAATGTCTCCATCTGACCAGACGTCATCGCACTTTGCATTTGCGCCTGCAGCGCCGCCTGGCTGACCCCGAACACAAATGTCTGGATGATTGTGGCAAGCAATACGCTGCCTCCCACAAGCACCAACAACATTGTCATATGACGTTGCAGAAAGGCCATCGCCTCGCCCCACGCCGCCCCGATAGTAAAACTGCCCATCTTCGCGCCCCTTCCTATAAAACGAGCCGCCATGATGGCACGGGTTCGACAAAAGTCCAAGGGCATGTTTATAATTGGCCATGAGCTGCTTTCGCGAACCAGAATGGCAAACATCCCCCGGCCTGACGCCCTATCCCCAGGCACTGGCTGAAATGGAGGCGCGGGCGGGCGCAATTCATGCAGGAACGGCGGCGGAGCGCATCTGGTTGCTCGAACACCCGCCGATTTATACAGCGGGGACCAGCGCCGACCCGGCCGAGTTGATCGATGCGCGTTTCCCGGTTTTCAGTGCTGGCCGCGGCGGGCGCTACACCTATCATGGGCCGGGGCAACGAGTCGCCTATGTGCAACTCAACCTTGGGCTGCGCGGACGCGATATCCGCGCCTTTGTTCACGCGATTGAGGGGTGGGTGATTGCCACCCTTGGCGACTTTGGTGTCGCTGCCAGGCGAGCCGAAGGGCGGATTGGTATCTGGTGCGACGGACCAGATGGCCATGAGGCAAAAATTGGCGCGATTGGTGTGCGGGTGCGGCGCTGGGTCACTTTGCATGGCCTGTCGATCAATGTTTCCCCCGATCTGTCGCACTTTTCGGGCATCGTCCCGTGCGGCATCGCCGATTATCCGGTGACAAGTTTGGCGGCGCTGGGCATCGATGCGGCAATGGCCGATGTTGATGCGGTACTACACAGTCATCTCGGCGCTTTCCTTTATGCGCTCGATCCGGCAAAGGAAGCATTATGACAAAAATATGCCTACACGCCATCATCCTTGTCGCTATTTCTCTGTCCGCTTCGGGCTGTGATTGGGCAAGTAGCAGCAGCGCCGACACCAACATGCGCAATGTCGAAATTCTGCCCGGCACCGCGAGCGACGAGATGATAACGCTCGATCAAGCCAATGGTGATGGCACCGCAATCGACACCAGTGTCGCGATTGGCCCTGCGCCCCCCGCTGCGGCCAGCAATGGCGACAATGATGCGCCGACACCAGCCGCCAATAATGCTGCAGAGGAACCAAAAGGCGACACGTCGAACAATGGTGATGTCGTCATCCGCCCGCCAAGCGGCGGCGCCGAACAGAGCGGCCCGGCCACCAAAAACTGAGTTACGGTTACGGCAGCCCGAGCAGTTTGTGCGTCTGGAGCGATAGTTTCCAGCGCGGATGATCGCGCACAAAATTGATCGCTGCCGCAAGGTTTGCCGCCCGCGCTGCGTCATTTCCCGCAACATCCCCCACCACATCAAGCGGCTGGATTAAATGATGCGAAAAATCCCATCCCTCCATATCCGCCCAGTCTGACCCCGATTGCGGCCATATCAATTTCAGCTCATCGCCGCTGGTATGGACCACTGCACTGCCCGCCTTTGGGCTGATGCAAATCCAGTCGATACTGCGTGGAACAGGTAAAGTCCCATTGCTCTCGATAGCAATCTCAAATGATTGAGCATGCAGCGCGGTGATTAAGGCCTCATCGACCTGCAACATCGGCTCGCCGCCCGTCAGCACAACCAAGCGACGGTCAATCCCCGTGCCCCACAGCGCCGCTACCCGCTCCGCCAATGCCTCGGCATCGCCATATCGCCCGCCGTTTTGCCCATTCATACCGACGAAATCGGTATCGCAAAATTGGCAGATCGCGGTTACCCGGTCGACCTCGCGCCCTGTCCATAAATTACAGCCCGCAAAGCGGCAAAATACCGCGCGGCGGCCAGCATGCATACCCTCGCCCTGCAATGTCAGGAATATTTCCTTTACGGCATAACTCATGGTGCTGGCGGCAGGCTATAACTGGGGGGCATAGCGGGTCGGGTCGGGCAGCCCCGCCTTGATAAAACCTTTGGCGCGCAGGCGGCACGCGTCGCATTGGCCACAGTGCAGGCCGTCCGCCGTGGGGTCATAGCAGGTCCAGCTCATCGCTGCATCCAGCCCTAGCCGGTGCGCCTCGCGGGCAATATCGGCCTTGGTCATATGCAATAACGGTGTATCGAACAGGAAGGGGTCGCCCGAAACCCCACTGCGCGTCGCCAAATTGGCCGTGGCGGCAAAGGCATCGACAAAGGCTGGGCGACAATCGGGATAACCAGAATAATCGAGCGCATTGACCCCGACATAGATATGTTTGGCGCCGCGTGCTTCCGCCAGGCCAAGCGCGAGGCTGAGAAAAATTGTATTACGTGCAGGCACATAGGTCACGGGAATGCCCGGCTCCACACCGTCCTTTGGCACCGCGATATCCGATGTCAGCGCCGACCCGCCAAAACTGCGCAGGTCAAGCGGGAGCACAAGATGCTCCACCACATCAAGGCAGTCCGCAATCCGCCGTGCTGCATCAAGTTCACAGGCATGACGCTGGTTATAATTGATAGTCAGCGCGATGACGCGGCGCCCCGCTTCGCGTGCCAATCCGGTGCAGACCATCGAATCGAGTCCGCCAGAGAGGAGGATAATGGCGAGATTGTGATCGAGCAACACGCTTGGGTCTAGCTTTCATAAGGTCACTGGCGGCATTTTGATGCTGCTGTGACGATGGTTGGCGATATTGGCAAGCGCAACTTCTTGTCGCCTGACGCTCGTAAACCTATGGTCAGCAATAGCGATTAACGAGAAGAGGAGTGTGTAGGTGGACAAATTGCCCGAAGGAAAATACCGTTATCGCCTGTTGACAGGGCGCGACGATGATCAATTTTGTCGCCGCGTGTCAGAGGCGCTCGACTTGGGCTATCAGCTCTATGGGTCGCCCGCCATCACCCATAATGGCGAATATTCGGTGGTCGCGCAGGCCGTTCTTTGGCCCGATTATGAAGGATAAAAAAGGGCCGCCCCGATTGCTCAAAGGGCGGCCAGAGTGATTGCAGGGGGAATGCGATATTCCATGACTCGGAAATCACGGGGGACAAAAAAAGACTCTGTTTCGCGTCTGTTGAAACGAAACAGAGTCTAAGGAGATCCGAAGACCTGCTAGGGAGGAAGTGAGCCACGAGAAGGGGTTCACAGACCATCTATGTCGCACAAGATGGTTAAGAAAAGCTTAACAACGCTGCGATTATTTATTCCCTGGCCTGGGCCTACCTCGCTTAGAGCGTTTTCGAGTGAGGTGGGACCGCCGGACGGCTCGGAAAATACGGCACGCGGACTCTAATGGCACACGCCCGTTCGCCGCGCCTCGAACACCATGCTGAACGGCGACCCGCGAAACACGCCTTGTGTTTCCACCTGCACCAGCCGATTGGTTTCGCGGCGGATGGTGGTGCGGCCGTTACCAGTCCCCGCACAGCTATAGCTGACGGTCACCGATTGCGGCGAATCCTCGACAACAAAACGCGTGCATTGCTGGCCCTCGTGGCGTAGCTGAATCAACTGGCGCGCATCGCCAAGGCAAATGGAACGCGATGGCACCATACCATCGCGGTCCACCAGCTGCCATTGCCCCTGCTCAAGCTGGGCAAGCATGGTGAGGCTGGGCGCTTGAGCTATCGCCGGAACGCCCATGGCCAGAATGGCCAAGCTCAGCCCATAAATATGCTTCACCATCCTATTACCCCAGAATCGACGCATCATTTACCCCACTCAATAGCGCGCCAAGAATGGCACCAATAGGGCAGCCAAGTTGAACAAAGCCTTTACAAAAAGACAATGTGTTTAATGGCTTGTAGATAGGTTTGCCGATTCTATTGCTCCGGATCTATCGCGAATGTGCGCGAGCAAAAGGCGCAATCAACACCAATCATGCCATTATCCCCCGCCATTTCGGCGCGCTCATCCGCTGGAAAACGGGCAATGACAGTGGCAAGATAGGCCGGGTCACAACGGCAGCCGCGCGATAATATATCCCCACGGGTAACCCGCACTTCATCTTCATCATGAAACAGTCGCCACACCACCGCCTCAAGCGACAGCGTTGCTGAGGTCAGCTCTTCATCGCGCAATGTTTCGGCGAGCGCCCGGACATGGTCCCACCGGCTTTCATCGTCGCGATGCTCCGCACGGACATCAAGCCGCTCTTGCTCGGTTTCGGTAAACGCCAGCTGTTGCACCAAAACGCCGCCAGCGATGCAGCCTGTGCCCGCTATGGGACGCACCGCAATGCGCGCGAAGGTCGGCAATTGCTCGGACTGGCGAAAATAGGTCTGCGCAGCATCGGCCAGGCAATGCCCCTCAAGCGGGACAATGCCCTGATAGCGTTGCTTGGTGTCGGCATGATCAAATGTTATGCCCAAAAATCCTTTCCCGAACAGCGCAAACAAGCTGGGATCAGCCCCTGCCTCGGCCAGGCGATCCGGGTCAAACGCCACATAGCCGCGCAATTGCCCCGCCAGATAATCGCAAACGAGCAGGGTGATGGCACCATTATCGGTCTGTGCTTGCAAGGTTAACTGGCTGGTCGGCTCCTTAAATGTCGAGCCAAGCAACGCGGTCAACACCAAAGCCTCTGCTAATAAGCGCTCGACAACTGGCGGATAGGCATGCGCCGACAAGATAGTATCCAGCACCGGCCCCAACCGCACGATGCGGCCACGCGCGTCCTGTGCCGGCAAAGTGAATATCAGAGTTTGGTCGAAACCCGTCTCGTCTGATGCCATAGTCACAACAGACCAAAGGCCCATAACAGCACGGATTTTTGGGCATGAAGCCTGTTTTCCGCTTCTTCCCAGATCAGCGACTGCGGACCGTCAAGCACGCTGTCTGCCGCTTCTTCGCCACGGTGTGCGGGGAGGCAATGGAGGAACTTCGCATCGGGCTTGGCACCGGCCATCAGCGTGTCATTGACCTGATAGGGTGCCATCGCCGCCAACTTGTTATGTGCATGCTCCTGCCCCATCGACACCCATGTATCGGTGACGACAATGTCAGCGCCTGCAACCGCTTCGTGCGCATCGCGGGTCAGGGTGATTGTCGCCCCGGCTGATTGCGCAGCCGCAATAAAATTCGCGTCCGGCTCGTATCCCTGTGGCACGCCAAAACGGACGTTGAAACGCATCAACCCCGATGCTTCGATAATCGAATTGAGCACATTATTGCCATCGCCCAACCATGCCACATTGAGGCCAGGTAGGGCTTTGCCAGCCTCGATTATCGTCAGCAGGTCAGCCATAATCTGGCAGGGGTGTGACAGGTCTGTCAGCCCGTTGATGACGGGAACGCTGGCATAGGCGGCCATCTCCTCGATCTTGGCATGATCGTCGGTGCGGACCATAATCGCATCGACATAGCGCGACAGGACACGGGCGGTATCGGCCACGCTTTCTCCGCGCCCAAGCTGCATCTGCCCCGCCGCCATGAAGATGCTGTCGCCGCCCAGTTGGCGCATCGCCATCTCGAACGATGTCCGCGTGCGGGTCGAATTTTTCTCGAATATCATACCAAGCGTGTGCCCGCGAAGCGGCGCATCGGCATCGGCTGCGCCGCGTGGCAATCCCTTTCGCGCCGCCTTGCGCGTCAGGGCATCGGCAATCATCGCAGCGATAGCATCGCCGCCCGCATCGGCGAGGTTGAGGAAATGCCGCGTCATGGCGCTGGCGGCTGATAGGAAGCGGCACCTGCCGACATTTTCGCAACGAATTCGTCGATATGGCTTTGCTCGATATTGAGCGGAGCCAGCACGCGCAAAGTATTGTCACCCGCCGCAACCGTCAGCAGCCCATGGTTATCGCGCAAATGCGCAACAAAGGGGCGCGTTTCATGCGTCATCATCAGGCCCAGCATCATGCCCTTGCCACGAACCCCGATAAACAAATTGGGGTAATTGCCGATAAACTGCTCAAGCGCGGCGCGCAGCCGGTCGCCCGTCGCGGTCACATTGTCGAGGAAACCGTCTTCGGTCACGACATCCCAAACCGCATTGCCCGCCGCCATCGCCAGCGGGCCGCCGCCATAGGTGCTGCCATGGGTGCCGATCACCATGCCGCGTGCCGCTTTTTCGGTGGCAAGGCAGGCACCCATAGGAAAGCCGCCGCCAATCCCCTTGGCACTGGCCATAATATCGGGCGTGATGCCATAATGTTCATGGGCATAGAGCTTGCCCGTGCGCGCGACGCCGCATTGCACCTCATCAAGGATAAGCATCAGGTCATGCTCGTCGCACAGTGCGCGCAGCCCCTTCATAAAGGCATCCGAAGCCGGCCGCACACCGCCCTCGCCCTGAATGGGCTCGACCAGGAAGCCAGCGGTCATAGGGCCAATCGCTGACCTAGCCCCCGCAAGATCGTCAAACTCGACATATTTGAACCCATCAAGCAAGGGCAAAAATCCCTTATGCATTTTTTCCTGGTTGCTCGCGGAAATGGTCGCCATCGTCCGGCCATGAAAGGCATTTTTGAAGGTGATGATTTCATAGCGGTCCGAGCCCGCAGATTGATGATAGGCGCGCGCCGTTTTGATGGCGCATTCGACCGCCTCGGCCCCTGAATTGGTGAAAAATACGGTGTCGGCAAATGTGGTATCGACAAGCCTTTGCGCAAAAGCTTCGCCCTGTGGGCTGCCATAAAGGTTGGAGACATGGACCAATGTCGCCGCTTGCTCTTGTATCGCCTTGGTCAAATGTGGGTGACCATGGCCCAGCAAATTGACCGCGATTCCCGCCGCAAAATCAAGTGCCCGGCGGCCATCTTCGGAGATCAGATAGGCCCCCTCCCCGCGCACTGGGCGAAACCCACACCGTGGGTAAACGGGCATGAGCGGGGTGATGGTCATAGATGCCTCCTTGGGGTTTTTATCAAAAGCAAAATGGCGACCCCATTTGGGCCGCCATGTGCGGGATAAGCTCTATACCGCCACCGCTAGTGGAGCGTCAACACATGCACCGGGCACCCATGTTTGATTCATGTCAATGCGGCGATGACAGCGGTTGATAACAGAGACAGGCGCAGGGCTCGCCAGTACGTTCCCAGTGCGCCCATGGTGACAAAAATCGCCTGTCGACCAATCGATTTGGCGATGTGGAGGGTGGTTATGTCTAGGGTATTGGCCTTGATATTGGTTCTGATGATGACATCGGCAAGCGCACAAATGCGCAATTTGCCCGCGCGGACGGCCAATCTTCCGCCGCCCGTAGCGCAACCCGTTGCACCCAATTCCGCGCAGCCACCCCATCTCGATATCGCCAACGACCCCGAGCGTGCGCGCGCCGAGATCAATCGGTTGCGCGGTAATAATCGCCAGATGCGACAGCAGCTTTCGAACACACTGGCGGATTTGCAGGCGGTCCGCCGCCAGATCGACGAAATGAGCCGCGCTGGCGGGAGCTTGGTCACAGCCTATTGTGCGTCGTCCACCCAATCACGCAACACCGCCGGTGCGGTCGAAGATTGCTCGGCAAGCGGATATACCTGCGCCGCAGTCAGCGGGATGTGCCACCGTTCTTGCACGACAGCCACGATGTGCGCGCAGGGCTTTGCCTGCGACATGGACAGCGGGCGCTGTGCCCTGCCGCCGGTCGCCCAAGACGATTGAGGATCGGTGGACATTGGTGATTGACCATCGGGCCCATGCAACGGCAAACAGTGGTCATGAAAACCGTCCCTATATTGCATAATGTCTCGATAGAGCAATTTAACGCGGAAATCCGCCCTGCTGGCAAACCCGTCCTTATGAAAGCGCTGCTGGGCGATTGGCCCATCGTTGGCGCGGCGACCCGGGGGAACGAAGCGCTCGTCGATTTTTTGATGGCCAAGGCCACCACCAGCCCGATCAACGTTGCCGTTGCTGCGCCAGAGGCCCAGGGGCGCTATCACTATAGCGATGATGCGCTGCGCCTCAATTATGCGCTGGAGGATATGCCGCTCAAGGCATTGCTCGCGCGATTGATGGATGCGGCGGATGACCCCTCGCCCCCGTCGCTGGCAGGGCAGAGCCTCAATGCCCGCACCCACCTGCCCGCTTTTGTCGCTACCCATGCCATGCCGCTGTTGCCGCCATCGGTGCCGCCGCGGATGTGGATTTGCAATGCCGCGAAAGTCGCAATCCACAATGACGAGCTAGAAAATGTCGCGGTGTGCGCGGCTGGGCGGCGGCGTTTCACGCTGTTCCCCCCCGAACAGATTAGCAATCTCTACCCAGGGCCGTTTGAGCTGACCCCAGGTGGCACGCCGATCAGCATGGTCCATCTTGATGCGCCCGACATGAAGCAATATCCGCGATTTGCCGATGCGCTTGCCTGTGCGAGCGTCGCCGAGTTAGAGCCCGGCGATGCGCTCTATGTGCCCTATCAATGGTATCATCATGTCGAGGCCATCGACCCCATCAATATTCTGGTCAATTATTGGTGGGACGATGCGCGCCACGACCTTGGCTCGCCTTGGGACGCCTTGCTGCATGCGATGATAGCGGTGCGAGGCCTGCCCGCCGATCGCCGCGCCGCGTGGCGTGCCGCTTTCGATCATTATGCCTTCCTCACCCATGGCGAGGCGGGTGCGCATTTGCCCGAGGCTGCGCGCGGGGTGCTCGCCGATATCCATCCGGAAGATGTGGCCAAGCTGCGTGCCGACCTGGTTAAAAACTTGAGCGCGACCGACGGAAAACGCGTTGGCCCGCTCAAATGAGCGCCCCCCCCCTCGCCTCTACCACCGCCGTTGATAGACGCGAACATAATCAACCTCGAACACGGCAGGAAAAATCGCCTCGTCCACACTGCCGCCTAAATCGCCGCCGATAGCGAGGTTGAGGATCATGAAATTGGGCCGATCATAGGGCCAGCCACCCGCCCCCTTGCCCGCGCGGTCATAGCGGCCATATTCACGGCCATCGATCAGGAAACGGATGCTGTCCGGTGTCCATTCGGCCTGGTAATTGTGGAAGGCGGTGCAGGCATCGGGCACGGCGATATGGTTGCTTTGGCTCGGTAATGCGCGCGACACCGTGGCTGGATTGTGGACGGTGCCGAACACGTCGCCAGGGTTGCGGCCGACCTGTTCCATAATGTCGATCTCGCCGCCCGCTGGCCATTCGCCATGTGCGCCGAGCATCCAGATCGCGGGCCAGGTTCCCGCTCCGCACGGCATTTTCGCTCGCACATCCATAAACCCATAGGTCCATGTCATCCGCCCGCGCGTGACCAGTTTGCCCGAGCTGTAACGCTGTCCGCCAAAATCGGTGCGCGCGCTTAAATCCTCGGCGCGCGCGGTTAGCCGCAACACCCCGCCCGCGACAATTGCATTGCCACCCTCGCCGCCGTCATAATATTGCAGCTCATGGTTGAACCATCCGCTACGGTTGTGCGCAGTGTCGTGTGCCCAGTATCGCGCGTCTGGCGCGCCATCGCGTGCAAACTCATCATGCCAAAGCAGTGCGTAATCAGCAGGCACGGCGGCGGTGTGTTGAATGGGGGCGGGCGGCACCATCGGTGCGCAACCAGCCAACGCGATCAGCATCAGGGTCAATAATCTGGCCATCCCCGCATCATGGCATAGATTGGTGATTGTAGGAAAGCGGCATAGCTATGCGCGGGCCCCGCCCATGGCCGAACGCATTGGGGTCAGCCCTGCATTTTTCACGCCGCTTTCACGCTGC
>JBEBJX010000038.1:0-18602 GCA_040079655.1 Sphingopyxis sp.
CAGGGTTATGCCGTGCTGCAACCGAACTTTCGTGGTTCATCGGGCTATGGCGATGCCTGGTACCAGAATAATGGTTTTCAGTCGTGGCGCACCGCGATTGGAGATATTAATGATGGCGGGCGGTGGTTGATTGGCACGCACGGGGTTGATGCGGCTAAATTGTCGATCGTCGGCTGGTCCTATGGCGGCTATGCGGCTTTGCAATCGGGGGTGCTGGCCCCCGACCTGTTCCGTTCGATCGTGGCGATAGCGCCTGTGACTGATTTGGCGCAGCTCAAACGAGAGAGTGATCGCTATATTTCGGGGCGGATCAACCGAGACTTTATCGGCAGCGGCCCGCACATTGAGCAAGGCTCACCTGCGCGCAATGCCGCGACCATCGCTGTGCCCGTGCTGATGTTTCATGGCTCACTCGATCAGAATGTGAATATAGAGCAATCACGCACCATGCACCGCGAGCTGCAACAGGCTGGGCGCCGGGTCGAGCTCGTCGAATATCCCGACCTTGCCCATAGCCTTGGATCAAGTGAGGCACGCACCGATATGTTGCGACGGATAACGGCCTTCCTGCCGCACTAAGGAGTGCACAAGCAAAAGGGCCGGACCCCGTCGGATCCAGCCCTCTCAATCTCGCCAAGCGGCCCGAAGGCCGAGTGGCGCGAAACTTGTCAGCCTTTAGCGCGAATAGAACGCGTTTTTAGCGCGAGTAGAACTCGACCACCAAATTCGGCTCCATCTTGACAGGATAGGGCACTTCGTCGAGCGTCGGAACGCGCGTGAAAGTCACCTTGGTGCCTTCGACCGCGATATAATCGGGCAGGTCACGCTCTGGCAGCGCTTGTGCTTCGGCAACTAGCGCCATTTCCTGGGCTTTTTTGCCGAGTGTCACGACATCGCCGGGCTTGATCTGGCGCGAGGCGACGTTGCAACGCACACCGTTGACCAGAACGTGGCCGTGGCTGACGAGCTGGCGTGCCGCAAAGATGGTTGGGGTGAATTTGGCGCGATAAACCAGCGCATCAAGGCGGCGTTCAAGCAGGCCAATCAGGTTTTGCGACGTATCGCCCTTTTGTCGTGCGGCTTCAAAATAGGCGCGTTTGAACTGCTTTTCGGTCACGTCGCCATAATAGCCCTTGAGCTTTTGCTTGGCGCGCAGTTGGATACCGAAATCGGAAACCTTGCTCTTGCGGCGCTGGCCGTGCTGGCCGGGGCCATATTCGCGGCGGTTAATCGGGGATTTGGGGCGACCCCAGATATTCTCGCCCATCCGGCGGTCGAGTTTATATTTGGCGCTTTGGCGCTTTGACATTGTTCACTCCATCGTGTGCGGCCAGGGCAAAGCGCCCCGCCGATGTGTATGGCGACTGTGCAAGATTGCGCACCGCCCAAGCCCGGAAACCACCCGCCTAGCCAAGGGCGCCAGCCGCGCCGGCATGCCGACGGGAAAGGCCAATACTAGGCGCGACCGCCGCTTCACCGGGGTGCGGGGTCCATGTGGAAGAGCGCGCGGTTAGAGCGAGCGGGGCGCAAAGTCAAGACATATGGAGGCCTCTCGACTATTCTCGTTTAGGCGCTATGGAGCGCGAGTATGAGCGAGCAAACCCTTATCCCCGATGATTGCCAGACGATGGCCGAAGTTCGCGTTGGCGTCGATGCGACCGACCGCGCATTGGTGGCGCTGTTGGCGCAGCGATTTGGCTATATGCGCGCCGCCGCGCGGATAAAGCCGTCGCGCGATGTGGTGCGCGATGAGGTGCGCAAGGCCCAAGTGATCGCGAATGTTGCGGCCCACGCAGTGGCGGCTGGCCTGCCGCCTGAACGGCTGACTGATGTGTGGGACGTGTTGATCGAGCAGTCGATCGCCTATGAGCTCGACATATGGGATGCGACCCGCGGGTAGGGAACCGGTCAGTAGGCCGCCTGAAGCCATCAGGAGGGGTGCCTGAAGCCATCAGGAGGGGCGCCGCGGTGTCTTGATGGCTCGCAACACCCCGCGCATCATCTGCACTTCCTTGGCGCTCCAGCGCGGTTTGGTGAACAGCGTCCGCAGGGCGCGCATGGTGACTTGCCTGCGTTCGGGCGGGCGAAAATAATCGGCCTCATCAAGCATGCTATTGACCGTGTCGATCAGGCCATCCAGCTCCTGTTGCGGCGCTGGTGGAGCCAGATCCACGACAGACGGCTGGGCCAAATTTTCACGCTTGGACCATTCATAAGCGGCGATGATGACTGCCTGTGCAAGGTTGAGCGATCCGAATTCGGGGTTGATCGGCACCGTCATGATGGCGCTGGCAATCGCCGCATCATCGGTATCCAGGCCCGACCGTTCTGGCCCGAATAACAGAGCGGTGCGCCCCGGCTCGCTGCGGATGAGATCGGCAGCGCCATCAGGCCCGACCACGGGTTTGATAAGCCCGCGTCGCCGCACCGTGGTGGCGATGATTTGTGTGCAATCCGCAACCGCTTCGGCCAGCGTGTCAAAAATCTGGGCATTGGCGAGAACAACATCCGCGCCCGATGCCGCAGGGCCAGCGCTGGGGTTTGGCCAGCCATCGCGCGGGGCCACCAACCTGAGCTCGCCGAGGCCAAAATTGAGCATTGCCCGCGCCGCCTTGCCAATGTTTTCGCCCAATTGGGGCCGCACAAGGATGATGACGGGCGGTTGGGCGGAAGGTGATTTATTGGCGCTGTTTTCTTTCGATACACTCGCCTGCCCTTCGGCAGGCTCAGGGCTGAGCGGGCTACTCAGAGCGAACGGGTTTGTGTGGCCAACTGCGTTTTTTCCACCCCGCTCGTCCTGAGTAGATGCTGAGCTTGTCGAAGCAGCGTATGGAAGGGTCTTTCGCGCTGAAAAATCTTTCTTGCCGAGCAAGGCAATCACCGCCCAGTCTCCGGCAATAAGCGCCTCCTTTTTGGCGCGAGACCAGCCTTTGATTTGCCGTTCGGCCTCCAGTGCCTCAAGCCGCGTTGGAAACGCTTCTGACCACAGCAATTCAACAGGCAAACGTGAAGCGCAATATCCCCCGCATTCACCGGATTGGTGCTGGGCTATCCGCAGTTCTAGCGCGTCGGTATGCCCTGTATAAAAGCTGCCATCGCTGCATTGCAATATATAGGCAAAGAAGCTCATTCCCCGCCAAATTCGCGCAATGTTGCGGCAAAATCCTCAAAATCGCGGGCTTCAGAAAAATCGCGATAGACGCTGGCGAAACGGATATAGGCGACACTATCAATCTGTTTCAGCGCCTCCATGACCTGGGCACCAATGTCATCGGTCGCAACCTCGCCGTCGCTTTGCGTTTCAAGCTGGCGTTGAATGGCGGAGACCAGCCTGTCTATACCCGCGGAATCCAGCGGGCGCTTGCGACAGGCAATGGTGACAGAACGGCGTAATTTTTCGCGGTCAAATGGCTCGCGCTGCCCGCCCGATTTGACAACCGTCACTTCGCGCAGCTGGATCCGCTCAAATGTGGTGAAGCGTGCACCGCACGCCTCACACTGACGCCGCCGCCGAATAGCCGCCCCGTCTTCGGTTGGGCGGCTATCCTTGACCTGGCTATCTTCATGGCCGCAACTGGGGCACTTCATTCTTTACTCATTATTCTTTACTCATTCGCTTTTATTTGCTTGGCGATACGCGACATAGCCCAGCCCCGCCAGTGCACCCAGCGGGATGGAGATGAACGGCAGCAACAGCGATGCTACGCCGCCCACAGCAGCACCAGCCGCCAATTTTGGCGCATTGTCGCTGGTGAAAGCTTCCTTGCTGATGCGGGTCACTTCCTCGACCGTCTTGTCGGCAAACTCGACAAATTGATCGATAGGCGAGGAAGTGCCCCCTGGGGTGCTGCCCTCGCGGGTGAATTCCGAACCGTCATTATGCGCTTTTTCAGTGGTTTTCTTGGTCATGATATTCTCCAAAACCTCTTGCCGTGTTGCTTATATCATACACCAAGGCAATTAGCCAGACTATTCGTTAATAGATTGGGAAACGGTCACACAGCGCGCGCACGCGAGCGCGCACATTGGCCTCGACCGCCACGTCGCCATGCTCACCCTTGGCGGAAAGGGCATCGAGAACATCGGCAACCATGTCGCCGATCATCTCAAACTCGGCGATGCCAAAGCCGCGCGTTGTGCCGGCGGGTGATCCGACACGGATACCGCTGGTTTTGACAGGCGGTAGCGGATCGTTCGGGATGCCGTTTTTGTTGCAGGTGATGCCCGCGCGTTCGAGCGCCTCGTCGGCATCGCGCCCGGTAATGCCCAGCGGGGTGAGATCGACCAGCGCCAGATGGGTGTCGGTGCCGCCCGCAACCAAATTGCTGCCGCGCGCCTGCAGCCGCGCCGCCAGCGCTTGGGCATTGGCGACCACCGCCTTGGCATAATCGCGAAACTCGGGGCGCAACGCCTCGCCAAACGCCACGGCCTTTGCCGCAATAACGTGCATCAACGGGCCGCCTTGAAGCCCCGGGAACACCGCCGAGTTAATCCGTTTGGCCAGCGCCGCGTCATTGGTCAATATCATGCCGCCGCGTGGGCCGCGCAATGTCTTGTGGGTTGTCGTGGTCACAACATGCGCATGCGGCAGTGGGGATGGGTGGACTCCAGCCGCGACTAGGCCGGCAAAATGCGCCATATCAACCATCAGCAATGCGCCGACATCATCGGCAATGGCGCGGAACCGTGCGAAATCGAGGATGCGCGGGTAAGCCGACCCTCCGGCGATGATAAGTTGCGGGCGATGTTCGCGTGCCAGCGCCTCGACCTGGTCGAAATCGACAGTGTGATCGTCGGCGCGCACCCCATATTGCACGGCGTTGAACCATTTGCCCGACATGGCCGGGGCCGCGCCATGGGTCAGGTGGCCGCCGGCGTCGAGGCTCATGCCAAGGATGGTCGCGCCAGGCTTGGTCAGTGCCAGCATCACTGCGCCGTTCGCCTGTGCGCCGCTATGCGGTTGAACATTGGCAAAACCGCAATTAAACAATGCTTTGGCGCGCTCAATTGCCAATGTTTCTACAATGTCTGATGGCGCGCAACCCTGATAATAGCGGCGACCAGGATAGCCCTCGGCATATTTATTGGTCAGCACCGACCCTTGCGCCTCGAGCACCGCCTTTGACACGATATTTTCCGACGCGATCAGCTCGATCTGGCTTTGCTCGCGTTCGAGCTCGGCCTGAATCGCATCCGCGACCGCGCCGTCAACATCGGCAATGCTATCAGTGAAAAACCCGGCTGAGCGGATGATCGGGCGATCGAGTTCGGTGGTCGTCATGGCGGAATATCCTATTGGGGGTGGGAGAGTTTTTCGACACGCTGTGTGTGGCGATTGCCGTCAAAACCGGTGTCTAAAAAGGCGGTGATGCAGGCCTTTGCCATGTCGATGCCGATCAATCGTGCGCCCATGGCCAGGACATTGGCGTCATTATGTTGTCGCGCCAGCGTGGCGGATAAGGGGTCAGACACACGGGCACAGCGACAAGCGGGGTTGCGGTTGACAGCGATGGAAATGCCAATGCCCGATCCGCACAGTGCAATGCCGCGCGTTGAGCGTCCAGACGCGATCTGCGCCGCCAGTGCATAACCAAAATCGGGATAGTCAACACTGGCATCGTCATGGGGGCCAAGGTCCGCTACCTCATGCCCCATCTCGCCAAGCCACGCGACCAGCGCCGTTTTAAGGGCGTAGGCGGCATGGTCAGAGGCGATGGCGATGGTCATCCGCCGCCATTAAGCGACTATGGCCAGCATTTCCAGCATCTTGTGGCCAAAATATGCACGCGGACGCAATATTTACGATTTGGCAAGGTCTGGGTGGCAAATTACGGTGATGAATAAAGCGTTCCACACCGTTTTTGGTGCCATTGTGCCGTTTGCACTTGCCATGGCGTCGCATTTCGCGGCCTGATCTCGCGGCCTAGCCGGCCTAACTCTATGCCATATTGATCTGGAACAATGCGGCGGTTTGCGCTATTCTATAGTCATGCCATGAAGAACGGTTCCCACTGAAGGAAGGAGCAGCGATGCTTTCCATTCTGTTCGCAATGTCAATGATGGTCGCGCAAGATAACGGCGGCCTTTCGGCGCAGGATCAGGCGAGCGCCTTTGCTGCGGCGGGTTTTTCTCAAGTGGGAGGGCAATGGCGCAGCGACTGTGCGGATAGCAGCGCGGGCTATACCCCCGGCGGCATCGACATGGTCGACGACCTTGATGGCGACGGCAAACCCGAGGCGTTTATCACCGAAGGCAGCGCGACATGCTATGGCGCGGCGGGCACCGGCTTTGCTTTGGTCAGCAAAGGCGCAGGCGGGCGTTGGCGCTTGTTATTGCGCGCGGCGGGCTATGCGACGCCGCTGTCCGGACGCGGCATCATTGGCCTTCCCGATATCGAGGTCGGTGGGCCGGGGGGATGCTTTCCGGTCTATCGCTGGAACGATCATGACTATGTCATCGACCGCCATCAATATGAGGGTCGCCCCTGCACCCCAGGGTAATACGCTGATTGGCCTTCCCCCAGCCAGTCAGGGGCTGGTGCCTCTTGATCGGCGGGGGATTATTTGATCGGCGAGTCGGGCGCGAGCCGCATGTCGAGATAATTATCGACAGATTTCATCAGCGATTCGAGCTCATGTTCAAAGAAATGATTGGCGCGCGGAATCTCATCATGATGGACGGTGATGCCGCGCTGCGTGCGCAATTTTTCGACCAATTTGACCACAGACGCAGAAGTGACAATCTCGTCGCCCGTGCCATTGACGATGATGCCCGATGATGGGCAGGGCGCGAGGAAGGTGAAATCATACATGTTGGCGGGCGGCGCGACCGAGATGAACCCGCGTATTTCGGGCCGCCGCATCAGCAATTGCATGCCGATCCACGCGCCAAAGCTGAAGCCTGCAACCCAGGTGGTTTGCGCTTCTGGGTGGATCGATTGCACCCAATCGAGCGCCGATGCCGCGTCGGACAATTCGCCAATACCATTGTCGAACACGCCCTGGCTGCGGCCCACACCGCGAAAGTTAAAGCGCAAGGTTGCAAATCCGCGGCGGACAAAGCTTTTGTAGAGCGCCTGGGTGATGCGATCATTCATCGTTCCGCCGCCTTGTGGATGCGGGTGAAGAATCATCGCTACGGGTGCGCGCGGGCGCGGCGGCGGGCTAAAACGGCCCTCTAGGCGGCCTTCGGGTCCGGTGAATATGACGTCGGGCATAATGACTCTCTTATTTTTTGGGTGCTGCGAAGCCATTGTGACCGCACGAAGAATGGCGCTATAGAAGGAAAGATTGCACAATGCAACTTTTGCGATTCATTCTCAACAACCACCTTTCGCGCGTGAAAATAACCATGATTTACCTCGATTATCAGGCAACAACGCCCCTGGCACCAGAGGCCCGTGCCGCAATGTTGCCCTGGCTGGATGGCCCAACGGATGGCGATGGCTTTGCCAACCCCGCCAGCCAGTATCGCTCCGGGCGCGCCGCATCTGTCGCGGTTGAGAATGCACGCGATGCTGTGGCGGCGCTGCTGCCCGGTGGGGGGCAGGTGGTGTTCACCTCGGGCGCGACAGAGGCGATAAATTGGGCGTTGTTTTCTGGCAGTAAGCTCTATCAAGGCGGCGTTGCTGGGCTGTCGATTGAGCATGCGGCAACGCTTGCCTGCCTCGATATGCTAGGCGGGGCGAGCCTGCCGGTTGATGCGCAAGGCGTGGCGTTATTGCCCGATCGCGCGAGCATAGCCGAAAATGGCATAGTGGCGATGATGCTGGTCAATAATGAGGTCGGTACGATCCAGCCCGTTTCGGATTTTGCGGCGGGGGCGCATGCACGCGGCAGCTTGTTATTATGCGATGCGGTGCAGGGATATGGCCGTATGGTCATTCCCGATGGGCCCGATATGATCGCTATTTCAGCGCATAAAATCCACGGGCCAAAGGGGATCGGCGCGCTGTGGATACGCGACGGCTTGGCATTGCCGCCGTTGATCCATGGCGGAGCACAGGAAAATGGGCTGCGTGGCGGCACCGTTTCCCCGGCTTTGTGCGCAGGCTTTGGCGCTGCTGCAAAGCTGGCAGGGGAGCGGATGGAGTGCGATGCTGCGCATGTCGCCAATCTGTGGGACATCGCGCGCGAAACCATGGCGGGGTGGGTCATTAACGGCTCCACTGACAGCCGTTATTTGGGCAATTGCAACATTCGCCACGATGACATCAACGCCACCCGGCTATTATCCGACGCGCGCACCATCGCTTTTTCACTGGGCAGCGCCTGTGCGAGCGGATCTGGCCGGGTCAGCCACGTCCTTCGTGCCATGGGCTTAACCGAACAGCAAGCGCGCGCCTCGATCCGGCTTGGTTGGGGGCGCTATACCAGCGAAGCGGATTTGCGTCAGGGGCTTGGCGCACTCAAAGCCGCAGCAGCCATACAGGGTATTGCATGACCAAAGTCACTTTCATCCATGCCGATGGCGAAGCGCGCACCACGGGCGAAGGCGGCGGAGATACCAGCTTGCTAGAGCTGGCACAGGCTTTGGGCATGCCCTTGGAGGGGACATGCGAGGGGCAGATGGCCTGCTCGACCTGCCATATCATCGTTGCCGAGGGCGATTTTGCCAAATTGCGTGTCGCAAGCGAGGCCGAAGAGGATATGCTCGATCTGGCGGCAGGCGCGTGCCGAACGAGCCGATTGGCGTGTCAGATACGATTGGCCGATGCCCCGGACGAGCTGGTGGTGCGCATTCCGTACGCCGTTAATAATATGCAAGGAATGTGAATAATGGCTCGTATAATATTGATACTATTCATTATTATATTGAATGGTTGCGCCGCTCCTGCCCATCTTGCGACCGATAATGGCGAATTGGCAAAGATTGAACGCCGCACTGGCGGGCGGTTGGGTGTTGTGTTGATCGATAGTCGCGGCAATATGCTGCTGTCGAACAGGGCCGATGAGCGCTTTGCAATGTGCTCGACGATGAAATTGCCATTGGCGGCTATGGCGATGGATGCGATCGAGCGGGGGCAATTGGACGGCGCAACCCCGCTGCCGATTACGCAGGCCAATGTGACGGGCTATGCGCCGACGGTGGCGGCGGCTCTCGCGGCCGGGCGCACCGAAATGACGATAAGCGAAGCCGCGCAAGCTGCTGTGGTCACCAGTGATAATGGCGCGGCCAATCTCTTGCTGGGCCTGATCGGCGGGCCCGATGGGTTTACGCGGCGAATGCGGGGCTGGGGCGATACTGTAACACGGCTGGACCGCACGGAGACCGCGCTGAACAGCAATTTACCTGGCGATCCGCGCGACACGGCCTCTCCTGCGGCGACATCAGCATGGCTGCGGCTGGCACTTGGCACCGAGGAAATACGCCCGCTCACGCGCCGACAGTTGCGTGAGTGGACCGCCGCCACCACCACCGGCGTCGACCGTGTTCGGGCGGGCCTTCCCGCTGGCTGGCAAGCGGGCGACAAAACGGGGACTTGCGCACGCGCAGGACAGCCGAACCCTGAATATAATGACATTGGCTGGTTTAAGACCCAAGCGGGCGAGGACTATTATTTCACCGTCTATCTTGATCGCCCGACGGTTGGTTATGATGAGGCAGAGGCGGCGCTGGCCGAGGCGGGCAGGGTCATGGCGCGCGCAGTGGGCGCGGAGTAGTTGCAAAACCGCTCGCACATCGCCATATGCGCGGACGGGAGTCGGGCGGACGTCGTTTTCGCCAACCCGGTCAGATCCGGAAGGAAGCAGCCGCAACGATTTCGCGGCGGGTCGTTCCGGCTCCCACCTCCGCCCACTTGTGCACCCGCTATCCTTGCCTCGATCACCTTCGCCTTCGACAAGCGTGAATAATCGCATTATGATCAGCGCGTGACCACCGCCGACGATTCCCGCCCCGATGACGCTGAGCCCATGCTCGGTATGGATATGCCCATGCCGTCGGCGTCGTCGGCGTCGTCGGCTATGCCCGCCGGGGCTTATCGCGTCTTGGCCCGCAAATATCGGCCGCAGCGCTTTTCCGAGCTGATTGGCCAGGATGCGATGGTCCAGACGCTGGCCAACGCCATTAAACGAGATCGCCTGGCGCATGCATTTTTGATGACCGGGGTGCGCGGGGTCGGGAAAACGTCGACAGCGCGGCTGATCGCCAAGGGCCTCAACTGTATTGGCCCCGATGGGCAGGGCGGCCCGACAATCGACCCCTGCGGCTTGTGTGATCCATGTGTGGCCATATCCGAAGGGCGGCATATCGACGTCATTGAAATGGACGCGGCGAGCCATACCGGGGTCGATGATGTGCGCGAAATTATCGAGGCAGTGCGCTATTCCGCTGTCTCTGCGCGGTATAAAATCTATATCATCGACGAAGTGCACATGCTGTCCAAAAATGCGTTTAACGCGCTGCTCAAAACTTTGGAGGAGCCGCCCGCGCATGTGAAGTTTATTTTCGCGACAACCGAAGTCGGCAAAGTGCCCATCACCGTGCTTTCGCGCTGCCAGCGGTTTGATCTGCGGCGGATTACCCCCGACATGCTGTTCAGCCATTTCGCACAGATTTGCGCGTCAGAAAATGTCGTTGCCGAAGAGAAGGCGCTCCGGATGATCGCGACAGCGGCTGAGGGCTCTGTTCGCGACGGGTTATCGATCCTCGATCAGGCGATTGCCCATGCTGACCTCGACGGTGATGGCAAGGTGAGCGAGGCCCAGGTCCGCGATATGCTGGGCCTGAGCGATGGCGGGGCAACGCGTCGGCTGTTCGGCCATATATTAACGGCGATGGCCGCCGAAGCGATTGATGAAGCGCGGGCGCAATATGCGCTTGGTGTTGAGCCGATTGCGGCGGTGCGCGGGCTGATGGCGCTGGCCCATGGTGTCGCTATGGTGCGGGTTGCGCGCGCCGATAACCCGTCTGTGTCAATAGACGATCGTCAGGCGATGTCCGCATGGGCGATGCAAATCGGCATGGCACAGCTGCAGCGGCTGTGGCAGCTATTGCTGCGCACCCACGAAGAAGTCGCGCGCGCGGCTGACCCGTTTGAAGCGCTGGAAATGGCATTGCTACGGCTCACGCATGCGGCAACAATGCCCGACCCCGACGCGCTGGCGCGCACATTGGCCAGTGGCACTTTGGCCAATGGCGCTATGCCGCAGGGCTCGCCGAGTGACGATGTCATGGTGCAAAGCCCATTGAGCGAAGGGCAGGTTGAGGCGACAGCGCCGTCCGTAGGGGCACCCGTAGAACCTGGTCAAGCTTCTACCCAGGCGGCCAGGGAATATTCGGTCGAGGCTGCGCTCGATCAGGCGGCACTTGCGGCCGTTGCCAAAACTGACGCCAGCCAGGACGCGGCCGTTGCCAAAATGGACGCTCCGTCAGGCGCTGAGACGAGCGAAACGATGGGCGCTTTGACGGGAGTTGAAAACAAGCCCGAGGCTGGCCCCGAGCCTGAGCAGGAGGTTGACCCGGAGGCTGGCTCCACAGGCGGGTCAGCAACTGACCATCCGCTTGTGCAGGCCACAATCGCCGCCTTTCCCGATGCGCAGATTATCCGCCCCTAGCACCGACCCAATCCAGACAATCAGCACCCGGAGTAAACCCAATGCCCTCGATGGAAGAAATGCTCGCCGCCGCTCAGCAAGCGGCCAATGCCATTCAACAGCAAATGGCCGAGGCACATAGCAAGCTCGATCAGCTTGAGGTCGAAGGCGAGGCTGGGGGCGGCCTTGTGCGGGTTCTCGCTACGGCAAAGGGGCTTATCCGCCGTGTCACCATCGACGAAAGCCTGTTCCAGCCATCGGAAAAGGCCATGGTTGAAGATTTGATAGCTGCGGCAATCAATGATGCTCGGGTCAAGGCCGATCAGCTCAGCAACGCCGAAATGTCGAAAATGACCGAAGGCTTGCCTCTCCCCGCCGGGTTTCAACTGCCCTCCTTTGGTTCCTAACCACCCGCCAAGCCATTGACGCCGAGGGGGAGCATCCCCATCTGCGGATCAGCTTAGGGCCCTGACCTTATATGATAGAATAGGCAATATTGCTTGTTATGGAGCTTGAATGACCCAAAAATATCCTCTCCTGCCGTTGCGCGATATTGTTGTGTTTCCGCAAATGGTGGTTCCGCTGTTCGTTGGGCGTGACAAATCCGTCGCGGCGCTCGAACGCGCGATGGCCGGAGACAAAAGCATTTTCCTCGTGTCGCAAAAAGATGCGAGCATAGACGACCCTCAAATGGACGATGTCTATGACATCGGTGTTGTCGCCAGCGTGCTGCAATTGCTCAAATTGCCAGATGGCACGGTGCGGGTGCTGGTCGAGGGCGGGGCGCGCGCCAGGCTGCTATCGCTATCAGCCGATGATGGGATGATCGAAGCCAGCATCGAGATGATTGATGATGTGGGCACCGATAACAGCGAGCTGGCCGCATTAACCCGCTCGACCATCGATCAATTTGGCGAATATGCCAAGCTGAACAAGCGTTTGCCGCCAGAAACCGTGACGCTGATCGAGCAGATAGAGTCTCCCGGGGCTGCTGCAGATGCCATCGCGGCCAATTTGAATATCCGCGTTGCTGACAAACAAACGCTTTTGGAAGAGTTTGATGTCGCGAAGCGTATCGAAAATCTGCTTGGCCATATGGCAGGCGAGATGGACGCGCTGCAAGTGGACAAGCGCGTTCGCGGCCGTGTTAAGCGGCAGATGGAAAAGACGCAGCGCGAATATTATCTCAACGAGCAGCTGAAAGCGATCCAGCGCGAGCTTGGCGGCGAGGGGGCGGACGGCGAGGGCGAAGGCGAGATCGCTGAGCTCAAGGCGCGCATTGAAAAAGCGAAAATGCCGAAGGACGTGCGGACGCGCGCGTTGGCTGAGTGGAAAAAACTCGGCTCGATGGCGCCCATGTCGGCCGAATCAGCGGTTGTGCGCAATTATCTCGACGTGTTGCTGGGGGTGCCATGGGGCAAGGCATCAAAGCTGAAGCGCGATATCGCCGACGCGCAGGTCATATTGGATGAGGATCATTTTGGCCTGGAAAAGGTCAAGGAGCGGATCATCGAATATCTGGCGGTTCAGGCGCGGACAAACAAGCTGAAGGGGCCGATTTTGTGCCTTGTCGGGCCGCCAGGGGTTGGTAAAACCTCGCTGGGCCGCTCTATCGCGCGGGCAACGGGCCGCAAATTCGTGCGTCAATCGCTGGGCGGGGTGCGCGACGAAGCAGAGATTCGCGGCCATCGCCGCACCTATATTGGATCGATGCCCGGAAAGATTGTCGCCAACCTCAAGCGCGCAGAAACAATGAACCCACTGTTTTTGCTCGATGAAATAGACAAGTTGGGCCAGGATTTTCGTGGCGACCCGGCCTCTGCCTTGCTTGAGGTGCTCGACCCTGAACAGAATGCCAAATTTCAGGACCATTATCTTGAGCTCGACATCGACCTGTCGAACATCATGTTTGTCACGACCGCGAACAGCCTTAATCTGCCGCAAGCCTTGCTCGATCGGATGGAGATTATTCGTATCGAGGGCTATACCGAAATCGAGAAAATCGAGATTGCCAAGCGGCATTTATTGCCCAAGCAGATTGAGGCGCATGGCCTGAAAAAGGGCGAATTTTCGGTTAGCGATGACGCGCTGCGCGATTTGATCCGCTATTATACCCGCGAGGCGGGCGTCCGAACGCTTGAACGCGAAATCGCGCGGTTGGCCCGCAAGGTGCTGCGCCGTATCCTAGAGGGCAAGGCTAGTTCCATCGCGGTTACGCACGAGAATCTGGGTGAATTTTCGGGTGTTCAGAAATACCGCTATGGTAATATCGAGACCGAAGATCAGATCGGGGCCGTTACCGGCCTTGCCTGGACCGAGGTTGGCGGCGAATTGCTGATGATCGAGGCCGTTACCGTTCCCGGAAAAGGGCAGGTGCGAACCACGGGCAAGCTCGGTGATGTCATGACCGAATCGATCCAGGCCGCGCTCAGTTTTGTGAAGGCCCGCGCCCCCAGCTATGGGATCAAGCCCAGCCTGTTCCAGCGCAAGGACATCCATATCCATTTACCAGAAGGAGCGGTGCCAAAAGATGGCCCGTCCGCCGGGGTCGGGATGGTGACGGCGATGGTCTCTGCCTTGACCGGCATTGCGGTGCGGCATGATATTGCCATGACCGGCGAAGTCACGCTGCGCGGGCGGGTTTTGCCCATAGGCGGCCTCAAGGAAAAATTATTGGCGGCCCAGCGCGGCAATATTTCAACGGTGATTATCCCGCACGAGAATGAAAAAGATTTGGCCGAGATACCGGACGCGGTCAAAAATGGGTTAAACATCGTCCCGGTGGGGCATGCCGATGAGGTGCTCAAGCTCGCTTTGACGCGTTTTCCCGACGCGATAGAGTGGAGCGAGAGCGACGATCTGGCCGCTATGCCGCCGCACATGAACGCGGAGAGCGAGGATAATGTGCGTCATTAGCAGGAATAGGGTTAATCGCGCGTAATATCTGTGCGACAGTCAGGGCTCCATGGGTTTTTTGTTACACTGACGTATTTCTGTGCTTTTTGCCTTTGACAAGCGTTTGATAAACGTTCTTAGTGAGGCGCGGCTTTACCGTGAGTCACCAATGATATTCGAAATAAGGGGAATCCTTCGCATGAATAAGCAAGAACTAGTTGGATCGGTTGCAGAGCATACCGGCCTTGCCAAAACAGAAGCAGCCAGAGCAGTGGATGCCGTTTTTGACGCCATCACTGGCGAACTGAAAAAGGGTGGCGATGTCCGCCTCGTCGGTTTCGGCACTTTTTCCGTCACCAAGCGCAAGGCCTCAACCGGCCGCAACCCGCGCACTGGCGAAACAATGACCATCAAAGCATCAACCCAGCCTAAGTTCAAAGCTGGCAAGGGTTTGAAAGACGCGGTGAATTAATCTTTCTTGATTGATGCGCGCATCGTGCCGTCCGGCTCATAACCGGAAGACGTTTCGGACGTAAGGCAGAGGGCGGATCATCAATGGCGAAGGGCAGGCACTCTTTTGAGTGGCTGCCTTTTGCTTTTCCGTCTTGGCTCTTCGGCCTTTTGCTTTTACTTGCCCGCTTTCGCACTTGCCAGCGGTGGCCAGACTGCCTAGGGCGCTGCTCACGTCATGGCAGTGTGTTTTCGAGTGAGGTGGAACCACCGAACGGTTTGCGAGAATAAGGCGAAGTGAATAGAGTCTGTCCCAAAATTGGACAGGCTCTAGCACATCGCCGCCGCGACGGGCGCGTAGCTCAGTGGTAGAGCACACCCTTCACACGGGTGGGGTCGCAGGTTCAATCCCTGCCGCGCCCACCAGTTTTGCGCACAGCCAGTCTGGGAGACTGGCGAGCACAGAAATCCCGAGCGCAAGCGCAGGGGCGCTTACCCCGGTAATGCCGCTCATCCCCGATACCGTTCGTGCTGAGTGCGGCTGAAAGCCGTATATCGAAGCATGAGCGGATGCTGGCCCTTCGATACACCGCTTCGTTAGGCTCAGCGGTTACTCAGGGCGAGCGGATATTGCTGTCACTCCCCGTCGCTGTCCTCGACCCACAGGTCATCATTACCCGAACCGGTAATCGGCTCATCAAGCAGCGGTTCATCGCGCAGCGGCTCAACATCGCGGATGTGGATCGCCAATCGACCGAGGCCGAGCAGCAACAATCGCCTGATTGTCGGCTCGCGCCGCCCGTTTGTGCTGATTTGGTTTCGTAAAAAGCCATCCTGATCAAAATTGATGACCGCGTTACAGCCAGCAGCGTTGGCGATGAGGCACCCGTTGATTGTCGAGCCCTGGGCGAAAGCGCCGCCCGGCCCCGCTGCCACGCCGTTGATCATCGTCGGCCTGATGGTGTCAGCGCCGTTTTGGAACACGCCCGCCGCATTGGCAATCTGGCCGTTGATGACAATCCGCGTGCTTGTGCTCGCACTCGTGATGTTGAGCGCATTGGTGGTAAAGCCGCGTCGGTCATTGGTGCGGTCGCTCGACCCGCTATTTTGGATATAGAGGCCGTTGGTGGCATCAAGGTTGATCGTTGCGGCGAAGAGCGCGCCATCGGCGCTGGTGATGCCATCATTGCGGCCCAGCCGTGTGTTGATGGCGGCTATGTCTGGCGCGGCGGCGATGTCGCTGATCGCATTGCTGGTCGCAACGGCAATGTCGTCGGCCTTGAGGGTTAATACCCCGGCAAGCGCGCCCGACCCAGCACCTGTCAGGCGAATTGACCCTTGGCCCAATATCACCTCAATCCCCTGATCAGCGGTTATGGCGAAGCCATTGCTGCTGGTCATATTGGTCAATTGCGCCGCGCCGATCACGCGGGCAGAGCCGGGGGTGATGATCGACAATGTGCCGCCCGCGCCCAAATTGCCATTGCTTGCGGTTGCGCCGTTAAAGGTAAAGGCGCCGATGATGACATCGGGCGGGCGCGATGAACCCAAGGCGGCGTTGCTTTGCGCCACTGTGCGCGGCGCGCGGATGGTGACGTTGGTGCCGAACAGCCGCAACATTTCAGCGGCGGACAGGCTGTAGGCATTGGCCTGATCATTGCCACCAACATAGGTGCGGACGCCGCTGTCGCCATTGATGAGCGTTACCGCGCTGGTTGTGCCGCCGGTGCCGATACGCCCCGCAGAGCCTATCACGATATCGCCGGACGTCATGGTGATAACCCCGCCGGTGGCGATGCCGTCAACAATGGTCGCGCCCGTGCTGGTCACATCCAGCCCAGCCGTGCCGGTCACGGTGCCCGCAATCCGTGCTGTGCGGTTGCTGTTGAGCACGACGCGGTTGGCGCCAAGGTTTTGCGCGGTGAGGTCGCCGCTCCCAGTGGTCAGCGTCGCTGTTCCTGAAACGGTGCCGCTTTGCACGGTCAGATCGCCGCTGGTCGCGGTGACGCGCGCATCGCCCGCCGTCGCGTTCAGTTCGGTGAATTTCAGCCCGCCCGATCCCGCTATTGTGACCGATCGGCCCTCAGCAAGGATCAATCCGCTCGAGCGTAAGTTTCCGACTACGACCGCACCACCATTGGCGATCAATCCCGTTTCACCGCCAGAGTTGACACTGCCGACATTGACCCCGCCTGGGCCGAACAGCAGCATCCCTGGCCCGCCGATGAGCGTCGCGGTGGCCGCAGTGCCCGTAATCGTGCCGCCCGCGCGGATGCTAAGCGCATTGGCAGCGGTGAATGTGCCAAACTGCACATTTCCGCCTGCTATGATGGTGCTACTGCCGCCCGACACTATGCCATTGCCGGTGACATTGGTGCCAGCGTTCAGCTCCAGCAAAAAGGTATCGGACACCAAATTGTCAAAAGTGATCGACCCGCCAGCATCCATGGTCATCGAACCGCCGCTGCGCGCGCGGGTGCCCGTGATCGAGCCATTGCGCGCATCTACGATGATTTGCGTATTGCTGTCGAGCTTGCCAAATTGCACATTGCCCGTGCGTGAGTTCAGGATGATGGCATTACCCGAGGTTGTGCTTGCCGATGTCGCCGAATTGCCGACGATGTTGGTGACGGCATCGACGAAGATGCTGCTATTGCCCGTGGCGTTGCTCGATAGCAGGCGATCATAATTGATGCTGCTGTCCGATTGCAATGACATGCCCGCATTCGCGCTGACCAACGTTCCAGCCTGAAAATCGATCAGGCTGCTGGTGACGTTGATCCGGTCGGCGGCAAAGATGGTCGGCGTATTGGCGCCAGGGGCGGTGTGCCGGGCAATCACATTGCCGCCAGCAATGTTGATCTGGCCAACTGCGCCAGTTGCGCTGATCCCGCCCGTATTGGCCGCATCGACCTGGATCGTGCCAGAGGCGCGAAGGTAGGAGATCCCGCCACCCAGCCGGATCGCGCCATCGCGCGAATTGACGTAAATCCCGCTTCCTTGCGTAGTGAAATCGGCCGTAATTAAGGGGAAGCCGATGCTTTCGGCATTCAGGCTGTTAAAGCTGAGGCCGGCCCCCGCCGAATTGTCGATCAGCTCAATCCGTCCTGCATGATCACCATTGGCCTGGAGCGTGGCATCACTAAACCGGATCAACCCCTGGCTGCCCGCGCTGTCATTGGCTTCGAAACGGATGCGGCCCGCCTCGTCATAGGTGGTGCCGCTATATCCGCCACCGGTCCCTATTATGCCCCCTGTTCCAGATGTCCCGGCCAATCCACCAAGCCCGCTGGTAATGATGGAGAGCGGGGCGTTTTGTGCCACCACGATCGTCCCGCCATTGGCCCGCAGCGTTATTTCACCGCCAGAGCCAACACCACCATAATTGCTGTATCCACCAACACCCGTTGGATTATCGGCGCCATTGCCGCCCGCACCGCCTGTTCCACGGCTGATGAGCGCGGGGCCACCATTATTGGCCGAGAATGTCAGCGTGCCGTCGTTGGTCTCAAATTCAATCAGCCCACCCATGCCAAAGCCGCCAATGCCGCCGTCATAGCCATTGATCGGTGGCACAGCCGCAGCCGCGTTGACCATGCCATGGCCGGCCGCGCTGCCAAAGCCATTGACCGCGAATTGTGCGCCGTCCACGACAACTGCGCCGCTCGCACCATCGACGCGCAATGTCGCGGTGCCGCCCCTGCCCGACCCGCCATTGCC
>JBEBJX010000039.1:0-18444 GCA_040079655.1 Sphingopyxis sp.
TGGACCGTCGATGTCTGCACCGCGCCATCATACCAAGCGTAGCTGTTTGTCGTCCCCTCCTACCTTGGCCGTGCCCCCGGCACGACCGTATCGTCGGCTGTCGGGCGCGCCGTTATTGCCCGCTGTTGAGGAGTAATTAAGTGCACTGTCACCGTAATTCCGTAATTCTGTCACCGTAATCCAACGATCACCGTGATTCCATTTTCAAATGCATTTTAGCAATCTTGAAGCAGTAATTTCCTCTATCATTAAAGAAGAAACATCAAAATTATTTCCCTCATCCATCGAAACATTTCGTACAATAATCTGATATGTATCGACTGGTTCATCCGTTACCTGCAGGTCGACAGGAGGAATCCCAAGCAAAGCTATCTTTACGCCGCCAACGACAGAACTAAATGCAGGATACTCATCATACGAATAATCGTCTACAAATTTTTCAGTTTGAAATATCCTCTGTAGCTTCTCTGCTGTGTCCTCCAGAGAGAATTCCGAGTGGATTTCGAAATCCGCATGGACGTAGCATTTTTCAGGAAAACTAAACATATACCTCATTTATACAACCTCTGAAATGCTGCGACGCCAGCCGCAAACAGTGATGCCACCTAAACATCTCTACCCCTTCCGTCGCTCGGCCCACCAGGCCATGCGCTCGGCGATGCGTTTTTCATGGCCGCGCGGGCTTGGGTGATAGAGGTCGCGGCGCGCCACCCCCTCTGGCCAGAAATTTTGCCCGGAAAAACCGTCGGGGCAATCATGGTCATAAATGTAGCCCTCTCCATAGCCGGCGTCCTTCATGATTTTGGTCGGGGCATTGAGAATGTTCGCGGGCGGGGGTGTCGATCCGCTCGCGACCGCCAATTTACGTGCGGCTTTATCGGCCAGATAGGCCGCGTTCGATTTTGGCGCTGTGGCGCAATACAGGCACGCCTGAACAATCGCCAACTCGCCTTCGGGCGACCCCAAAAGCTGATAGGCATGAAGCGCGGCGATACATTGCGGCAGGGCCTGGGGATCAGCCAGGCCCACGTCTTCGCTGGCAAAGCGCGTGATCCGCCGCAGCACATAGAGCGGGTCTTCGCCAGCAACCAGCATCCGCGCAAGATAGTAGAGCGCGGCATCCGGATCCGACCCCCGCATCGCCTTGTGCAGGGCTGAGATCAAGTTGAAATGCCCATCGCGATCCTTGTCATAGGCCGGTGGGCGATGGTGCAATATGTGGGCCGCAGCCGGGGCATCGAGCGGAGGCAAATCGTCGCTGGTTGCGCTCAGCAATATTTCAATCTGGTTGATCAAAAACCGCCCGTCGCCATGGGCCGTATCCACAAGATAGGCGGTCGCAGCCTCGCTGAGCGGCAGCGCCCTGCCCGTCACGGCGGCGCACCGTTCGATCAATTGGCCAAGCGCGGCCGCATCCAGTGGCTTGAGGATGAGCAATTGAGCGCGCGAAAGCAGCGCGGCATTAATCTCGAAACTGGGGTTTTGCGTCGTCGCGCCGACGAGGACGATCGTGCCGTCCTCCATCACCGGCAAAAATGCATCGAGCTGTGCGCGGTTAAACCGATGAATCTCATCGACAAAAAGCAACATCTGATGGCCCATTCGGCGCAGGTCCATCGCCTCGGCAAAAACCTTTTTGAGGTCTGCTACGCCAGAAAATATGGCGGAAATGGCGACAAAATCATAGCCGACTGCCTCGGCCAGCAACCGGGCAATGCTGGTTTTGCCGCACCCGGGCGGCCCCCATAATATAAGCGAAGAGAGGTGCCCGCTCGCCACCATGCGGGTGATTATTCCATCCTCTCCGGTCAAATGATCCTGACCGATAATGTCACCAAGGCCGGTGGGGCGCAATTGTTCCGCGAGCGGCCTATTAGGCGCATCGGTTGTCATTGCGCCTGTGCGAGGGTCGCACAATAGACATCGACCACCTTTTGATTGATGGTATCCCAATCATAGGCGAGCGATGCCGCGCGCCCAGCCGCACCCGCAGCGCACAGGCTGGCTCTATCTTCGGCATAAGCCTGTATTACATCTGCGTAACCCGCAATATCTTTGGGTTCGATCAGGTGCCCGGTGACACCGTCCTCCACCAATGTGCGCGCCCCTGTCGCATTGGCGGCGACCACGGCAACTCCCGCCGCCATCGCTTCCAATGTCACATTGCCAAAGGCTTCGGTCACCGAAGGTTGTAGAAATATATCCATCGCCGCCACCGCCCGGCCCAAGTCATCGCCCATTTGAAATCCGGCCAAAACCGCGTCGGGGCAATCGGCAGCGAAGCCTTCGCGCGCCGGGCCGTCGCCGATAATCAGCACCTTGTGCGCAACGCCGCGCGCGCGCAACGCGGCGCAAACGTCGGCAAAGACATCCAACCCTTTTTCAAGGACTAGCCGCCCCAAAAAGCCAATAACAAGTTCATCGTCGGCGATGCCCAATGAGCGACGCCAAGCATAATCACGCCGCGCCGGGTTAAAGCGTTCATGATTAACCCCGCGAGCCCAAATCGAGGTGGGGCGGGTCACGCCCTGCCCCCGCAAGCGCGCCGATATATCATCATTGGGAACAACCAATGCGTCACAGCGATTGTAAAATCGACGCAGGATGGCAATCAATGGCCGTTCGAGAAAGCCCAGCCCATAATAGGCCGGATAGGTTTCAAACAGAGTATGGACCGAAGCGACAACGGGGATGCCACGTTTACGGGCCCAACTGACCGCGCGATGCCCCAATATATCGGGCGCAGAGACATGGACAATATTCGGTGCAAATGCCTCCAAATCTGTGCGCACATGGGCCGGCATTCCGCGCGCCAGCCGATATTCACCGCGACCAAAAGGAAAGGGATAGGCCGGCACATCGACCAAATCGCCATTTGGTGCAAAGTCTGGCTGTGGCACTGTTGGCGAATAAACCCTGAGCGCGGCACCTTGTGACAGGGCATAAGCAGCCAGGTTATTCAGCGCCTGATTGGCCCCATCGCGAACGCAATTATAGTTTCCACTAAACAACGCGATGCGCAACGCCGAGGCCCCAGTTTCCGTGTTGCTCATAGAATCGGAATTAAATGGAATATGGCGCAATGGCAATCATGAAGGCTCACTTAAAGCTTTTGGCCCTATATCACATTGGGCGGGCTGCGGGCTTCCAACTTGCAAAGTCTGGCGCGGCTGATGCGTCGTTCATCGGCTTCGATCACCTCAATCTGCCATCCATAGTCGGTTTGCACAATTTCGCCAACCTGGGGGACGTGCCCGGCCAGAGCAATAGCCAGGCCGCCCAGCGTATCCACATCTTCTTCGACATCGGCAAAGTGGCGATCAAGCAATTCGGCTAAACTATCCAGCTCTATACGGGCATCTGCCTCCCACAGATTATCTGCGGTCTGATGAAGAAGCTGTTCAGGCGCATCATCATGTTCATCCTCAATGTCTCCCACAATTTCTTCGACCAGATCCTCGATTGTAACGAGGCCATCGGTCCCGCCATATTCATCGAGGACGATGGCCAGATGCGTTCTGTGTGCGCGCATTTCCGCGAGCAGCGCCATGGCGGGCATGGATTGCGGCACGAACAGCGGCTGTCGAATAAGCCGCGGGCTATCGCACAGCCGCGCTGGCGCATCTTCCCCACGGGCCATGATGCCGAATAGATCTTTCACATGGATCATACCGATGACATCATCGAGCTTGTCCCTATAGACAGGTAATCGGCTATGGTCGGCCTCGGCAAATAGGGCCACGGCTTCATCAAATGTCGCTTTTTCCTCAATCGCGATAATATCTGACCTGGGAACCGCAACATCATCAACAACAGCCTCACCAAAGGCCAGCATATTGCGCAACATCTCGCGCTCTGCCTGCGAGAGGTCGAGCCCGGTATCGGCCAGAATGCCGACGCCGCCTTCTTCCTCGGCCTCGTCAATTGCCTCCTCAATTTGCTCACGCAGCGTAGGTTCAGCAGCGTCGCCAAAAACCAGAGAGCGCAATGTGGCCCATACGCCACGGCTATTGTCACCCTCCGATTGGGATGAAGACATGCTCATTCCTCGATACCTATAATTTCGCGATATGGGTCATCATAGCCAAGTTTGGCCATAACTGCGCGCTCATAATTTTCCATCTCACTCGCGTCATCATCATCGATATGGTCATAGCCCAATAAATGGAGTGTGCCGTGAACAATAAGGTGCGTAGCGTGCGCAATTACGGAAGTGCCTTTCCCCCTCGCCTCGCCCTCACATGTTTCCAGCCCCAATATAATATCGCCAAGCAAATATTCCGGCGCGTCAATGCCCTGCATATTGCCCAATATTTCAGGGTCTATCAGCGGAAAAGACAAAACATTGGTCGCTTTATCGATGCCGCGATAATCCCTGTTCAAATGCCAAACTTCGTTATCACTTGTCAGCCGGACTGATATTTCGGCGCGGGCGGCCATGGACATCAATTTTGCAAATGGCGTGGCGGCGATAGCTGCGCATACCGCTGTTTCGCTGATCGCTGCCCAGTCATGCTCGATTGGCCATTTATCGTCGATGTTTTGGGTCGCCACCTCGATCATAAGGGGAGCGCGCCCTCGCCCTCATAAGCATCGACAATGCGCCCCACAATGGGATGGCGAACGACGTCAATAGTGCTGAATCGCACAACAGAGATTCCGTCCACGCCCTCAAGCCTGGCCACCGCATCGCCAAGGCCGGACGCACCGGGCACCGGCAAATCGACCTGTTTCGGATCACCGCAAACGACCATGCGGCTGTTCTGGCCAAATCGTGTCAGGAACATTTTCATCTGGGCGATGCTCGTGTTCTGGGCCTCGTCGAGGATGATAAAGGCATCGGCCAGCGTGCGTCCGCGCATGAAAGCGAGCGGCGCCACCTCAATCTCTCCCGAGGCAATCCGCCGCTCAACTTGCTCGGATGGCAAGCAATCGTAAAGCGCGTCATAGAGCGGTCGCAAATAGGGATCGACCTTTTCCTTCAAGTCGCCCGGAAGGAAACCCAGCCGCTCTCCAGCCTCTACTGCGGGGCGCGACAATATCAGCCGCTGAACAGAGCCCGCGACCAATTGGCTGACCGCTTGGGCTACCGCGATATAGGTTTTCCCGGTACCCGCCGGGCCAAGCGCAAAGACAATGTCCTGCTTTGCCAATTCCTGCATATACACGGCTTGCATCGCGCTGCGCGGAAGGATGGTTTTTTTGCGGGTGCGGATCGCAATCGTGCTTGCACTGCCCACGTCGCGGCGGACGATGCCGTCCAATGTGGGTTGCGCTGCCATCATCAACACAGAGGCAAGCAGCCCAGCATCAATCTCCTCACCCCCTTTTACCCGGCGATAAAGATCGTTCAAAACATCGCGCGCCATGGCTACGGCATCGGCAGAGCCCTCCAGCCCGACACGGTCGCCGCGCGCGGTGATATACACACCGAGCTGATTTTCTATGGTCACGAGGTTGCGATCAAACTCACCAAACATCTGGGCAAGCAATTGCGGGCGATCGAATCGCACCTCGCATCGTGTCGGGGAGCCTGATCCCGAAGACGCAAGCTTGTGGGTCAAAAGAGAATCACCAACATCGCTGGCCAGTCTGGCATGATATGGGCGACAAAAATAGACAAATTGCTGCCGTTCATGACGCGATTATCTGACCTGTCATGCTAAGTGGGCCGCTCTCCACCATGTCCACGGTCACGATATCACCAATGGCGGCACCGCAGACAATATGCACCGATTGCAACCACGGGGACTTGCCCAGCAATTGTCCCGGTTTTTTCCCTGTCCGTTCCAATAATATAGGGCAACGACGGCCGACGGTTCCGGCGTTAAACTTGGCTTGATCGCGAAACAGCGACGCCTGCAACGTCTGCAATCGTTCATCCATCGTTTCGGGCGGCACTTGATCGGCCATGTCCGCTGCGGGGGTGCCGGGGCGCGGGCTATATTTGAAACTATAGGCCTGGGCATAGCCGACCGCGTCAACCAGGCTCAATGTATCCGCAAAATCCGCATCGCTTTCACCTGGAAAACCAACAATGAAGTCACCAGACAGGGCAATATCATGGCGCACTTTACGGATTTTATCAAGCAATATCAGATAGCTGGATCGTGTGTGCGACCGGTTCATCGCGCGTAAAATTCGGTCGCTGCCCGCCTGCACCGGCAAATGCAGAAATGGCATCAGCTTTTCCACATCACCATGCGCCGCTATCAACGCGTCACTCATGTCATTGGGATGGCTGGTTGTATAGCGTATGCGCGCCAGCCCGCCGAGCTTGTCGAGCGCGCGGATGATCGCTTCGAGCCCCACAGCCCTGCCAGCCGCATCCTCTCCCGCCCATGCGTTGACATTTTGCCCCAGCAGCGTGATTTCCTTCGCACCGGCGTCGATCAGCGCCTTGGCTTCGTCCAAAATGGCCGCAAAGGGCCGGCTGACCTCTGCGCCCCTGGTGTAGGGCACAACACAATAGGTGCAAAATTTGTCGCACCCTTCCTGCACTGTCAAAAACGCGCTGGGCCCAACCGAACGCCGGTCAGGCAAGGCGCCGAATTTGGATAGCAGCGGCATATCGATATCGATGGCCAATGTTCCGCCCGATGCGGATTGAACCAGCTCGGGAAGCCGATGATAGGATTGCGGACCAACCACAATATCCACCTTGGCGCGGCGCGCTATCTCCTTGCCCTGCGCCTGAGCAACGCATCCGGCGATGGCGATCATCGGGCGCGAACCATCGTCGCGCTTCAATCGGCCAACATCGGAATAGACCTTCTCGGTCGCTTTTTCCCTTATGTGGCAGGTGTTCAGTATCACAAGGTCGGCGTCGCCCATGTTGACGACATCCTCCATCCCCTGGCTAACCATCAATTCGGTCATCCGCGCGCCGTCATAGACATTCATCTGACATCCGAAGGATTTCACATGGACACGGCGCGGCAGCACTGGCGGGGGATTTGTTTCACTCATGATGCGGCCATTAGAGCCTTTTCAAGTGAGATGAAACATCGAACGGCTCAGAAAAGGCGGTAAAATAAGTGAAAATAGTGACGGCGCTATTCAATTTGACGAAAGCAGAATCTAGCTGAAACTTGCCGCCGTTGCGAGTGCGCGCATTCAGTTGATTTTAAGCGCGGTGCAAATCGCCTCTCGGCAATGGAGCGTGATCAATTTTCTATGCGTAAAGTCTGAAACATCAAGCGGGTCGAGAAAATGCAGCAAGACAGGCGTTCGGCCAGGCCGCGATAATATCCGCATGGCATTAACGCCAAACGGCTCTTCGCCTACCCAGGCAATCGGGCTGGCGGCCGGGCCATAATCAATCGCAACCGGCTGTATCGCGATGCCATCTGGTGGCGGGGCGACGGCGGCAAGCAGCGACGAGCGAAACGGCAAAAGCACAGAGCCATCGCCCGTCGTCCCTTCGGGAAACAGCGTCAGCGCCTGTCCGGTTTCCAATGCTGCACCAATAGCGGCAGCCTGTGCCTTGGAATCCAGCCGCTGTTCACGCTGAACATAGACCGAATTATTCAATGTGGCGAGCCAGCCGACGACCGGCCATGGTGCCATATCCGCCTTTGCGACAAAGGCGCTGCCGGTCCGCCCAGCCAGCACCAATATATCGAGCCAGCTGACATGATTGGCAATGTATAGGACATTGGTTTGACGACGTGGCCCGGCTATCCGCACATCCATGCCGCACGCCATGGCCGAACCGCGCAGGAACAAACGCGGCCATGGCGACGAAAATCTGAACAGACGCCACAGCCCGTGCAATGGGACACACAGGCCAAGCAATAGCGCCACAGCGCCCAGCCGTGCCCAGGCGCGGGGGTGTGTCCCCGCTTCAGTCCTTGCGAGCGAGGGCGACGCCATAAAGTTCCATCCGGTGGTCGACCAGCCGATACCCAAGCCGTTCGGCAATTTGCCGTTGCAGTGCCTCCAACTCGGGGTCGACAAATTCGATAACCTTGCCCGTCTCGACATCAATCAGATGATCATGATGCGCTTCGGGAGCGGCTTCATATCGCGATCGGCCATCGCCAAAATCGTGGCGATCCAATATGCCGGCCTCTTCGAATAATCGCACGGTGCGATACACTGTTGCGATCGATATACCGCTATCGATCGATGACGCCCGCTGATGGAGTTTTTCGACATCCGGATGATCATCCGACTCGCTGATAACGCGCGCGATCACGCGGCGTTGCTCGGTAATCCGCAACCCCTTGTCTGCGCAAAGCGCCTCTATGTCGATTTTATGGCTCATGCGCCCTCATGCTGATGTCGTAAGCCATCTATAGAAAGCGAGCGGCGCGCGAGCAAGCGAAGAGCGAAATGCAGGGGAGCGAATATTAAAATGTGGAGGGAAAAGCTCGCCGCTCGCAGGCTGAAACCGCCCGCCCGTGTCATATTTTTTGCCGTGTCATTTTTTACTGCGCTTGCGACCGCCGCCTCTGCCCTTAGTGCCAAGGCCGATCTTCATCGCCAGCACCCTGCGGGTTTCAGCATAATTGGGGGCGACCATGGGATAATCGGCCGCAAGCCCCCATTTCGTGCGATAGTCATCAGGCGTCATGCCAAAATGGGACATCAGATGGCGCTTGAGCATTTTCAGCTTTTTGCCGTCTTCAAGGCAAATCAGATAGTCAGGTTTAATCGAGGCACGGATCGAAACCGCAGGCTCCTGTGGCACTTGCAAAACAGCAGGTTCCCCGTTCAATCCGGCCAAAGAAGAATAGACGGATTGGATCAACTGCGGAAGATCAGCCGCCGAGACACTATTGTTGCTGACATGCGCCGAGACAATGTCAGCAGTCAGCGTTGCAAGAAATTCCTGAGTGTCGCTTAGCTCGGTCATGATATTTTCCTGAAATGAATAGAATCCACATCATCATGTCGACTCCTGCCCTGTTGGCATTCTATCTCTAATGGTCTCAAATTGCAATCAATATTCAATTTTGTGGCTTTCAATTTCTCTCAAGCATTTATGCATGGTGATCGCGTCTCTGCGCAGCCCGTCTCCGCCAAGGTAATAAGCAGGGCGAACCGCCATCCGCGTAAAACCGAGCTGTTCATAAAGGATAATGGCTGGATTATCCGCCCTCACCTCGAGCATCACGCGCGAAATAGCCGTGTTTTGGCAATGCGCTATCCAATCATGCATCAACATCGTGCCATAGCTTGCGCGGCGCGATGCGGGATCAACGGCGATAAGGAGCAACTCGCTCTCTCCCGCCACATGTCTGCTGATTGAAAATCCCAGCATCTGGGCATTCGCGGACATTAGCCCGACCAATCGATAGCCGGGTAGCGCGAGCAAAGACAGGCACTGCGCTTTGCTCCATGCCTCGCCAAATCGCGGGTCAAAGGCGCGGCCCATCACGTCGTTAACCGCTTCCAATTCGGCATAGCCCAGCTCGACCAGCGTAAAACCGCTGCTACTTTGGGTCATAAACTTGGCCTGGCCGCCGCGCCTGCACCTGGGGCGAGGCCTGGCTTGGCATCGGGTGCCCGTGCATAAAGCGCTGTCGCTCCATCAAACATGGCATCGGCAGGCATGAGCCGCGCAGCCCGCGTATCTGGTTCTGAATCAATCGCGCGGCCCCAACCGCGCATAGCAACCAGCGCGTTGGCACAATTACCCGCAACACTGTCTGCCTCGATCATCGCCACCGCAGCATCGGGGTCAAGCGCGTGCCAGGCCTGCGGTGCCTCGGCGACCAGCCATTGGCCATGCCCGCCTTCGCACGCAACGCCGACATGTGGCTCACCAGATACGCTGCGCGCCTTGGCCGCGATCAAGGCCAGGCTGTCAAAGCCTTGAAGCTCGGCCCCCCAGGCGAAGGCCAGCGCGCGCGCCGCCGCAATGCCGACCCTGATACCGGTAAAGCTGCCTGGGCCACAGCCAACCCAGATGCTGTCCGCCCTGCCCCCACCCGGCAACGCCGCTATGGCGGGTATCAATTGTTCGGCGTGCCCGCGCCCAATGGCCCGGTGGTCAAAAGCGACCAGACTGTCGTCGTCGAACAAGGCGATCGACAAAAATTGGCTCGTTGTATCTATAACAAGGGTGCGCATAATGCGGGCTTGATCAGGCTATGCGGTTGAATGCGGGGAAATCTGGGCGCGGGCTGCGTTCAAAAATGCTGGCGGGGTCGCCATAGCCCAGCGTGGCGATGAAATTGGCCTTGATTTCGGGATTATCGGCGAAAAACGCGGCCTCAACGGCGGCTGCGTCAAACCCCGACATCGGCCCCGTATCAAGCCCCATCGCCCGTGCCGCCAGTATCAGATAGGCGCCCTGCAGGCTGGAATTGCGAAACGCCGTCGCCTCTGCAAGTGCGTCATTGCCCACAAACCAGCTTCGCGCGTCGGTGTGCGGAAATAGATGCGGCAGTTGCTCGAAAAAATGCGTGTCCATGCCGATGATGACGCTGACCGGTGCCGCCAGGATTTTTTCCTTGTTGCCCGGAATTGCGCAAGCGGCGAGCCGCGATTTCGCCTCCTCCGTCGTGCACCAGACAAGCCGCACAGGCAGGCAATTGGCCGATGTCGGCCCCATCTTCATCAGGTCCCAAATGGCGCGCAGTTGCGCCTCGCTCACGGGCTTGTCGAGATAGAAATTATAGGTGCGTGCGCTGCGAAACAGCTGGTCAAGCGCCGCATCGCTGAGTGGCACGCTCATACCGCGTGCACCGCCGTTACCTCGGGGACATAATGTTTGAGCAGCGATTCGATCCCGTGTTTGAGCGTCGCGGTTGACGAAGGACAGCCCGCACACGCCCCCTGCATCACCAGATAGACATTACCCTTGTCAAACCCGCGAAATCGTATGTCGCCGCCGTCATTGGCGACAGCAGGGCGGATTCGCGTTTCGATCAAATCCTTGATCTGATCGACAATGTCCGCGTCTGCCGGGTCGATTGGCAGTTCATCATCGTCCGCGACCGGAACCGAAATCCCTGCCGCACTGGCAGGCGCAAACAGCGGCATATCCGCGACAAAATGGTCAAGCAATATCGCGGCGACATCGCCCTGCAACGCCAGCCAATCGACACCAGGTGCCGCAGAAACAGCAATGAAATCGCGGCCAAAGTGCACACCCGTAACATCGCCCAAATCAAATAAAGCCTCCGCCAAAGGGGACGCACGCGCCGCCTCTGGCGAGGTGAAATCGCGGCTGCCCGCGTCCATAACAGTCCTGCCCGGCAAAAATTTGCGGGTAGCGGGGTTTGGCGTCAATTCGGTTTCAATCAGCATCCTCCTCATGTGGCGTGTCCGGCAATAGGTTGCAAGCCTCGGCCGTGAAAATGCATGCGTTTGGGGCTGGACCTTTGATGAGGATTGCCGCTATGGGCACTGCGGAGCCGGCTTAGCTCAGTTGGTAGAGCACCTGATTTGTAATCAGGGGGCCGCGGGTTCGAATCCTGCAGCCGGCACCATTGTATTGGCGCGACGCCGCCCGTCAACCCATCGCGCGGGTTCGGCTTCGCTCCGCTCAGCCGCACCAGTTTTTGGGTGAGTGATAACCCATGACGTCCACTGAAAGCCAAGACCCCCGCTATATCGACATCGATAGATGGTCGACGCATGATGCCGTAAGGGCATTGATTGACGGGCAGATTGCAGCTGCAAAAAGCCTCCCAACCCAGGCAGACGCCATCGCAAATGCAGTTGAGGCAGCCGCGTTGAGGCTCAAACCTGGTGGGCGTTTGGTCTATGCTGGCGCGGGCACATCGGGGCGGCTGGCTGTGCAAGACGGGGTCGAGCTTGGCCCGACCTTTGGCTGGCCCGCTGGCCGATTGCTCACCCTGATGGCAGGTGGGGTCGCAGCATTATCAACCAGCGCCGAAGGGGCGGAGGATGATGCAGAGGCCGCGCGCGCCGCTGTTGCCGCCAACGCCATCGGCGCGGGCGATGTCGTTATCGGCGTCGCAGCCAGCGGGCGCACGCCCTATACGCTCGCGGTGATAGAGGCGGCACGCAGCGCAGGCGCGCTCACCATCGCTATCGCCAACAATATTGATACGCCGCTGCTCACCGCCGCTGAGCACGCGATATTGGCCGCGACGGGGTGCGAAGTGATAGCGGGGTCGACGCGGATGCAAGCGGGCACTGCGCAAAAGGTGGTGCTCAATACGCTGTCCACCGCAATCATGCTGAAATTGGGCCGGGTGTATCGCGGGCTGATGGTCGATATGGTCATCTCCAACGATAAATTGCTCGCCCGCGCGCATGGCATCGTCCAACAGCTCACAGGATGCAATCACGATACAGCGGTGGAAGCGGTGGCAGCGGGGGGACGCGACATCAAGGCCGCGGTACTGATCGCCATGGGATTGCCGCCAGAGGGCGCGCACAGGCTGCTCGGTGAACATGGCGGCATGTTGCGCAGCGCGATAGAATCGTTGCCGCAATGACAATATTGGCCGAAAATACGCTGATGTTTGCCGAAGCGGCTGAGGCGAGCACAGCCGCCGCGCGGCAAATGCAGGCGAACGCAGCGTTGATCGCCGATCTTGCGACGCGGTTGAAACAGCTGAGCCCGCACATCATCTTCACCTGCGCGCGCGGCAGCTCGGACCATGCGGCGACTTACGCCAAATATCTGTTCGAAACGCGGCTGCGCATCCCCACATTGTCGCAATCACCCTCGCTCAGTTCGATCTATGGCGCGCCGTTGCTGCATATGGCAGGGCAGCCGTTCATCCTCATCTCGCAATCAGGAAAAAGCCCTGATCTGCTCGCATCAGCGGCCGCAGCGCGCAAAGCCGGCGCGCTGGTGATTGCGCTGGTCAATGATGCCGCGTCGCCGCTGGCCGCGCTGGCAGAGGTGGTCGTTCCGCTTCACGCCGGGCCGGAACAGAGCGTCGCCGCGACCAAAAGCTATATCGCCGCGCTCGCCGCACTGGCGCAGCTAACGGCAGCGTGGAGCGGTGACGAGGCGCTTAGCGGTGCCATTGCCGCGCTCCCCGATGTGCTCGCCGAAGCATGGCAGGCCGATTGGTCAGGCGCGCTCGACATGCTGGATCACGCGCGCGGCCTTTATGTGCTGGGGCGCGGGATGACGCTGGGTGTGGCGCAGGAGGCGGCGCTCAAGTTCAAGGAAACTTGCGGCATCCACGCCGAGGCGTTCAGCATCGCCGAGGTGGCGCATGGGCCGATGGCGCTGATCGGGCCCGACTTTCCGCTGCTGCTGCTGCCGCCCAATGACGAGGGCGCGCTGGGGCTTGAGCCTTTGGTCGCTGGCTTTGCTGCGCGCGGCGCACGCATTGCAGTTGCGGAAAGGCCATATCCCAACACCATCACCCTGCCCGTTGCGCACGGCCTGCATCCGGTGATCGCGCCGATAGCGATGATCCAGAGCTTTTATCGGCTGGTCAATGCCTTGAGCGTGCAGCGCGGGCTCGACCCCGATCACCCCCCGATGCTTCAAAAAGTGACCGAAACACGATGAGCCAGCGATTTGCCCTCACTGGTGCGCGGATATTGGCGGGCGGGCACTGGCTCGACGGTCACGCCGTCATTGTTGACGGTGCCATGATTGAGGGCATTGTGCCCGCCGCTGCGCTCGACCCGGCCATCACCACACATCGGCTGAACGGCGGGGCGCTGGTCCCGGGCTTTATCGACATCCAGGTCAATGGCGGCGGCGGAGTGTTGTTCAACGACGCACCCACCGTAGCGGGCATCACCGCGATTGCTGCGGCGCACCGCAAGTTTGGCACAACGGCGATGCTGCCCACGCTGATCAGCGATGACCTGTCGATCGTCGCGCGGGCGATTGCCGCGGTCGATGAAGCGATCGCACAGGGCGTTCCCGGCATCATCGGCATCCACATCGAAGGGCCGTTCCTCAATGCGGCCAAGCGCGGCATCCACGACGCCGCCAAGTTTCGCGTGCTCGATGCCGACGCGGTGGCGCTACTGAGCTCGCTCAAACGTGGCAAGACGCTGGTGACGCTGGCCCCCGAATGCGCCCCACCGGGGATGATCGCGGCGCTGGTAAAGCGCGGTGTCATCGTTTCTGCGGGGCATACATTGGCCAGCTATGACGATATGCAACGCGCGATTGCCGAGGGATTGAGCGGCGTCACCCATTTGTTCAACGCGATGACGCAGATGGAAGGCCGCGCCCCCGGCGTCGTCGGCGCGGCGCTAGAGAGCGGCCTGTTTTGCGGCATCATTGCCGATGGCCACCATGTTCATGGCGCTGCGCTGCGCGTCGCCTATCGCGCGCTTGGGGCCGAACGGTTGATGCTGGTTACCGATGCAATGCCGAGCGTCGGCGCGCCGTTGAAGCCGTTCAAACTGGGCGACACAGAAATTACGCTTAAAGATGGCGCGTTGCGCGCTGCAGACGGCACGTTGGCGGGGTCGCACCTCGATATGGCGGGTGCGGTGAGGAACGCCACCTCACTCTTGAATGCCATAGACAGCGATGCCTATAAAATGGCGAGCGATACGCCCACTCATTTCCTAGGTGTGGCAAATAAATATGGTAATATATCAGATGGTTATCGTGCTGACTTAATACATGTTAATAACGACCTGCGTGTTCAATCCACCTGGATAGCAGGTCGCCCAGCATAGAGCAGCGCCCCGTCAAGCGCATCGCCCAGCGGCTCGCCCAGCTGTGCGGCAATCCGCACGCGCAGCCACGGCCTCATCGCGTCGGCAAGCCCGCCCATCAGCACACACCGCTCTGCCCCGCGCGCCATGATCGTCTCGACAAAGCGCTCAACATGCACCGCCGCATCGCGGACAATCGACACAGCAATTTCATCGCCATTATTGGCATATTCCATCACCAGCGGCGCAAAAGCGGCGTAATCGCCGGGCACAGCCTCGTCCATCCAGGCGATAACGCGCGGAATAGCGTGGTCAAACTCCTTGGTGATCGCCTGGCTAAGCGGCGACGGCCTGGTCCGCCCATCGAGCGCGCGCAGCGCATGGCGGATCGCGCTCAGCCCCAGCGCCGCGCCGCTGCCCTCGTCTGATATCGGAAAGCCATAGCCGCCGATGCTGAAACTATCCTCGCCGCGTTTGACCAGCCCGACGCTGCCGGTGCCAAGGATCAATATCGCCCCATCGCCGCCCATATGCGCGCCCAGATTGGCGATCATCGCGTCGCTGGTGAACGCGACATTGGCGAACGGAAACGGCAGCGCCTGTATCTGCGGCTTGATGCCCATGCGGTTGATGCCGGCAATCCCCATGCCCGCGCGGATGCCCGCCACGTCGCTGTCCGCCAGCCCGCTCGCGCGCACCGCCTGCATCGACACATCGAGCAAGGCCGCGTGGAGCGCGTCTATGCCGACACGGGTGTTGGCCGGCCCCGCATGGCCGGTGCCGAGCACAGTGCCACGCTCATCGGTCAGCCGCGCTTTGGTCGCGGTGCCGCCCGCATCCACACCGAGGTAAAGCGTCATGACGTCACCATGTGATTGATTGCCCGCATGGGGCAGTATTAGGCGCGAAGGGCCCGCCACGTCAACGCGGGGGTTGCGCTCATCCGCATAGTCGCGCAGTCATGCACGATGGACATCAGCACCTACCTCCATGACATCCGTGCGCTGTCGCAAAGCGGCCAAGCCACCGGGCATAGTTACCGCCCCGCGCTTCAAGGTGAGTTCTCATGAGTCTTTTGCGAGATCTTTCGTCCGCCAGAACCGAGGAAGACGTCAAAGACGCCTATATCAAGGCGCTCGGCCTGAAGTCCTACTTCAAGGGGCTGGTCGATATTCAAACCAAGGAAGTGTGGTTTGAGGCGAAGGAAGCGTCCACTCCGCCAATCATCATGTTTGCGCAGTTGCTGGTCTATGTCCGCGCCGCGCAAAATCCGCGACGACCTAAAGCTGGGCCGCGCCGATGCCGGCTGGTATCAAATCCGCAAAAGCCTTGAACACTATAGCGATACCGAATTGACCGATTTCGACCCATTCAAAGCCGCCTATGCCGCCCTGGGAAACAAGCTGCGGCCCATGGTATTCGATCTGGGGTTCCTGCCGGAATAGCTGGCGCTCCCCCCCTAAATCCGCTCGACCAGCCCGTAATCGAACAGGCGCCGGGTCAGCGCCTCGGCATGGTCAAACGCTAGGGCCGCCATAGTGAACGGCGTGCCATCCAATGCGCGGTTGAGGGGCGCGCGCGATTCCTCGGTAAAGCCCAGTTCGCCGCCCGGGACCACCAGGCAGAGCTTGTCGCCATCCTGCGCCACGCGATAGGGGGCGAGCGGCGCGCGGGTGAAGCAATCCTCCGGCCCAATCGCGCGGTTCGCCTCGGTGATCGTGGTGCGGTTGATCGCCGCACGCGATCGGATGAACTGATCGGTCAGCAAATCCATTGCCGGATCAAGCTCTAGCGCCTCGCCCAGCTTCTTGCCAAGATCGGCCAGCGTCGCGCGCGCCGCCACGCGGTCAAAGCCAGGGCGCGCAAAGCCAGGTGGCAAGCTTTGCCGGAAAGCGGGGATGCGCAAGGCGACTTCGGCGGCGGCCTCAAGCACAAGATCGGCCCAGGTCTTGCTGATCAGGCCAACGGTGATGTGGAGGCTCGCGCTGTCGCCGTGCGTCGAGGCATCGTGCATCATCCCGCGCGGCACATAGACGCAATCCCCGGCGGAAAGCAGAAACTCTTCGCGCAAATCGCCCGTTTCGTGAATACCCGAATGAAAGGCCTCTCCGCGAAACGGCAGGTCAAGTGGGGTGCCATAGAGCCGCCAGTTTTTGGCGCCCTGAACCTGGATGACAAACACGTCGTGATTGTCGAAATGGATTTGAAAGCCCTGTTCGCCCGGCGGAGTGAGGTAAAGATTGGTCTGGATATGCGATGAAAAGACATGTTCCAGCCCGCGGCACAGCTCGCCAAGCGAGGGGACAATACGCTGCGCCTGATTGAGGATGATGGTCGAGCCATCGCGGTAATGGCGGGCCACCGCCCCGCGATCGATATAGCCGCCGTCATCGACATAGCTCGATGTCTCAATCGGCCCGCGCCCCGCATTGGCGAGCGCGAGGTCGCCCTCTTTCAAATCGGTGCTGGTGACGATACGGTCGACGTCGGCTATGGTGATCAGCCCGTCAAAACGGTCGCTCGACGGCCCTTTGGACAGGCAAAAATCGCGTTCGAATAATTCAGCCAAAAAGCGTCGGCTAAGATCCTGGCCCATGATGGAGCCCAGCGGATCATCGCGCCATTGCGACAGCAAACCCATGAAACACATCCCCCCGAAAAATACACGCAACTATATTCAGCGAAACCGCAGGGGCAGGAATGATCTGAATCAATAATCGTTCAGTTCACCCCGCCCCAGCGGCACATCACCATTCGCCACATGGGCCATTCGCCACATGGGCCATTCGCCAAAAAGGGGAACGTATAGTTACACCATCAGCTACGGAAACCGCGCGATGCGCCAGCTGCGCCTGGGTCGCTTGGGTCGCGGTCAACGGTGCGACCGCCGCGGCCACGGCCGCTGCCATCGGTCGGGTCGCTATCGGTGCGGCCGGTTTGGCCACGCCCCGATGAATCGGTTGGATCACTGTCTGTGCGGCCAGTGCCGCCGCCGCGGCCACGGCCGCTGCCATCGGTTGGGTCGCTATCGGTCGTGCCCCTGGGGTGGCCGCGCACGCCGCGCCCGGTTGGGTCGCTGCCCCGGCCACGGTCGCCATCGGAAACACCATTGTTGCCATAGCGGCCATTGCCAGCGACGTCGCGTGAATCGCGGTCTGTCAAACCTGTTCGGCCACGGCCGTTGCCCGCTTGATCCCGCGAATCCTGGTCGGTAATGCCGCTGGTTCGGCGGCGGCGGGCCTCGGCCTCACCGCTGATGAATAGCGCCGATCCACCCATAAGAGCAGCGGCGCCCGCCACAGTCGATAAAAATGAGCGGCGATCGATTGGTTTTTTGTCGGACATGAGCATCCCCCATCACAATTGGTTGCAAATTATTCTTGGTACCGAATAATTCTACGATGCGCCCGATCATCTGTATTGCAGATGAATATATTTTGGCTCTTATATCTTAACTTGCGGCACTTGCAATTCGAATGTCGGGGCGAAATGCAGCCTCACAATAGGGTGGCGAACGGGCGGGTGATATGCTGGCCATGTTGAGCCAGCACAGCGCCCGCCACATGCGCGACACATGATGAAGCAGGAGCCCCTGCCTATTAGCGCCAGAAACGCCGCGTCGAGCTTGCCGCCGGATCGCTGGGGTCTCTATCGCTGCCACGCCCACGGCCCGTGCCATCGGTCGGGTCGCTGTCGGTCGTGCCGGTCCGGCCAGAGCCTGCGCTATCGGTTGGGTCGCTGTCGGTGCGGCCATTGCCACTGCCACGGCCATTACCACCCGCATCGCGTGAATCGCTGTCGGTCACGCCGGTGCGATAGCCCCCGCGCCCATTGCCCGCCGCATCGCGTGAATCGCTGTCGGTCACGCCG
>JBEBJX010000040.1:0-18286 GCA_040079655.1 Sphingopyxis sp.
CAGTCCCAGTGTGGCTGATCATCCTCTCAGACCAGCTAAAGATCGTCGCCTTGGTGAGCCTTTACCTCACCAACTAGCTAATCTTACGCGGGCTCATCCTTGGGCGATAAATCTTTGGACTTTCGTCATCATCCGGTATTAGCTCAAATTTCTCTGAGTTATTCCGAACCCAAGGGTAGATTCCCACGCGTTACTCACCCGTGCGCCACTAGACCCGAAGGTCTCGTTCGACTTGCATGTGTTAGGCATGCCGCCAGCGTTCATTCTGAGCCAGGATCAAACTCTCAAGTTTGATGGTCCTGACTATCGAGATTGGAATATCCCGATAGGCAAGCTCATTTCAAGGAGCCTGCCTGCACATTGTCGAGGCACTCACGCCAGTTGTTACCAACCGAAATGAACGCCTCCGTTATGGAACGTTAAGACATGCAGACAGGCATAGCTTTAACTGAGTATCTAGCACCTTGAAGCTGCCAGAACCCAGAGCCGCCGCCCACATGTCCCTTCATACAATCTTACAATGTCAAAGAGCACCGCACAAAATAAAGCGGCGGACAAAAGCCCTAACCCGTTATTGCTAACCGGTTGCGGCTGTCCGTCGATTTTGAGCGACCGATCAGCGCAGCCACTGGTGCAGCGCCGTCCGGTGAAGAGGCCTCTAAGCGCGAGTTCGATTCGCGTCAACCTCCATTTCGCAATATTGTAACAATTATTTTTTGCCCGCCCCGCATTAGATCACAACACTTTAGCAAGGCATATCGTGCTAAGCTCCCCAATGATGATAGAGCCCAATACCCCCGATACGGATCCCCCTGTTGATTTGAATGCCCAAGTGCGCCGTGCGGTTTTTTGGCGTACTGGCACGCAAATAGCGTCTCAAGTAATCAGCTGGTCGGCGACCTTCATTGTCCTCAACCTGCTGCAACCCGCAGATTATGGCCTTTATGCCATGGCTGCTGTGATGATGACCTTCCTCGACTTCCTCAACGGCTATGGTTTTGCCAGCGCCCTTATCCACCGCAAAGACGTCAGCCGCAATGCGCTGCGCCAAGCGCTGGGCCTGGCTATGGTGATGAATGGCGCCATTGCAGCTTTGCAATATGCCATGGCGCCCGCCGTCGCGGCCTATTATGGCAAGCCCGAGGTCGCCGACCTGCTGCACGTCCTCTGCCTTATTTACCTGGCAACGCCGTTCATCATCGTGCCAGAGGTGATGTTATCGCGCAGTCTGGATTTCAAAAAACAGGCGATCGTTAACCTCAGTGCGGCGCTGGTTGGCGCGGCAGTCTCGCTGAGCTGCGCGCTGCTCGGCTTTGGCGTATGGACTTTGGTCTATGCCCCGATGGCAATTTTCGCGACGCGCGCGATCGGCCTCACCATTGCCGCCAGGCTTTTCATTTTGCCCAGTTTCAACTTTCGCGGCATAGGCTCTACCTTATCATTCGGGCTTGCCATGATGGGCAGCCATATGTTCTGGGTCATGCAATCGCAGAGCGACATCTTTATCGCCGGGCGGCGCTTTGCAGAACATAATGTCGGCCTCTATGCCGAGGCGCTGTTCATCACACAATTGATTATGGCCAAATTTGTGCCCGCCATAAACCAGGTCGCTTTCCCAGCTTATGCGCGGCTTCAGGGCCAGCCCGAGGCAATGCGCTGGAATTTTCTTTCGGCTATGCGGATCATCATGCTGGTTACGGCGCCAATATTTATCGGTATCTCGGCGAGCGCGGACGCAATAGTGCAAGCATTATTGCGCCCCCAATGGGCTGATCTGGCACCATTCATGCAAATTCTCGGGCTCGCAATGCCCCTGATGACGCTGCAAATCCTGTTTGCGCCGATGAACAATGGCATGGGCCGCCCAGACATATCTATGCGCGCATCAGCATTTGGTGCCCTATGCTTTACAGGCGCCTTTCTGGTCGGCTCCACCTTTGGCATTGTGGGGCTGGCCTATGCCTGGTGGGTCGCAGCGCCGCTGCTTCTCCTCACAACGATAACTCTCTCTGGCCGACTGACAGGAATAGGCATAGCCGATGTGTTTGGCGCTGCCGCACCCGCAATCCTTTGCGCTCTGACTATGGGCGCGCTGGTAGTTGGTGTGGATAGGCTGCTGCCACTCCACTTGGTGCCGTGGTTGCACCTCGCGCTGCTGGTCGCCACAGGCGGTATAGCCTATTTGGCGCTAAGCTGGTTTTTCCAGCGCGCAACGCTTCACCGCATGGTCGCCCTGGTTCGGCGCACATCATAGGCCAGATAGGCCAGGGCCGCGACCTCATCCATTTATCCGCTGGCCCTACGAGCCGGAAATATAATCGCGCATTGCCGAGGCCTCGGCTTCGATCGCTTCGATTCGGAGTTTGACCAGATCGCCTATGGAAACAAAGCCAATCAATTGATCGCCATTGATCACCGGTAAATGGCGAATGCGGCGGCGCGTCATCAAAGAGAGCGCGGCCAAGGCGCTAGTCTCCGATTCTACACTGATTACGGGGCTGGTCATCACATCGCCGATTTTGCGCGCCAAGGCCGCCACCCCTTCACTGGCAAGCCCGTGAATAACGTCGCGTTCGGAAAAAATCCCAACAACTTTGCCGCCATCTATCACCGGGACCGCGCCGATTCTAAGCTCAGTCAATCGCTTGACGACATCAGCAACATTGTCATGGATAGTGGCGCTGTGCACGGGCCCGTCACCACGTCCGGCCAATATACGACTAATCGTCATGCTTTTTCTCCCCGGTGATGCGAGATCATTGCTGCGCAGATAGCTACGGCGATTCCCGACCGGATGATGCTATCATGAGTTTGATTAGAGGCAAAATAGCATGTGGGTTGCGACAAAGGTTTCGCTAGTCCAATGCACAGCGATGACCATTGACTCTCCTTTAGATGACCCCGCCACTTCGAGCCACGCATGGGCGCGCTATCGTCGGTTGATGTGCTGGATGGCCGCAATCGCCTTTGTCGCCGCAGCGATAGCCATTATGTTGCTTCGCTCGCGCCACCCTGATGCCAGCATACATCTCTATATAGCAGCGGCAGCAGGGCTGTTCCTGTCGGTGCTTCTTGGTTCTGGCTTGATGGGCTTGGTGTTTCTATCAGCCGGAACAGGGCATGACGAGGTGATCGAAAACCGACTGGAAGAGGAGCGCCATATTCCATGACCCCACCCCAAGAAAATCCCCCAGAAACGACGTTTCACGACCCTATATTGCGCGTCGTTCCGCAACCGGCTGATATTAACGCTAATGGCCATATTTTTGGTGGCTGGGTTTTGGCGCAAATGGATATTGCCGGCGGCATTGTCGCCCGGCGGGTGGCGCGTGGGCCATGTGCCACCGTGGCCATAGAGGCGATGAATTTCCACGCCCCGATATTGCTGCGTGATCAGATTTCGGTTTATGCCAGCGTGGCCCGGCGCGGCCGAACATCGGTTGCTATTCATATCATCGTGATCGCGACGCGCGGCGATGACCAATTATCGATCAAGGTAACAGAGGGGACATTCACCTTTGTCGCTCTCGATGAACATAGCCGGCCGCGGATATTGCCCGCCGAAGTGATATTATCCTAGCACTGTATCAGGGTCGGCGCGGTCGACAAACACCGTCGCGATAATATCGAACAAGGCCTGCATTGCTATCGGTTTGAACAACACTGCATCCGCACCGGTGTCCAGGCACTTATCCTCAAGTCCTGGGGAGGCATCTGCTGTTACGACAACAATAGGTATATTTTTAAGCGTGTCTTCCCTGCCGCGCAAGGCGCGCATAACGTCAAAGCCATCCATCTCGGGCATCCGCAGATCGAGCAAAAGCAGGTCAAACTCTTCATTTTCAAGGCGTTCAATTCCGCTTTTTCCGCCATCCGCTTCCGACATCATCATGCCAGCAATAGACAGCATGTCGCGGACGACACGGCGATTCATTGGATCATCTTCGATGAACAATATGCGCATCATTACCCGCCCGCAGAGGCAAGTTTCCCGACATCTTGACCAACAACCATATCAATATGCCCCTCGATATCGTCTTGATTTGACTTTGCGCCATGCCTGAACGTCGTTGCAGCAACCCATTCAGCCAAAGCGGCAGTGACATTATTACGCGTAAATTGCACACACGTCACTATTTCATTGAGCCAACTCGGTATTTTCATATTTTGCGGGTTCAGGCCGATGAGCAACACGCGCTTATTCGGCGGCTCCGTAGCGTCAACCCATTGACTCATCTGCTCCAAAGTCTGAGCGTCAACCAACCAATCACCACCATCCAGAGCCGAAAAACGTTCAAACTCCTGTTGTGACTCGATGTGCAAGGGGTGAAAACCCGCCTGCCGCGCCATTGCGGTCAATAGCGACGCGCGCATCGGATTGGCAGCGATGATCGCCAATAGCGGGAGCGGTTCATCGCCCTCAGTCAGGCCATTCTGCATGGAATTTGTGACAATGGGCACGTCGACCTGACACCAGGGCAAATGCACAGTGAATGTTGAACCCACGCCTTCGGCGCTATCCAGCGCAATCTCGCCGTCCATGGCCTCCACAAGTTGACGGCAGATGGAGAGGCCCAAGCCAGTGCCTCCATATTGACGGCTGCGCCCATTATCCACTTGCTGAAACATCTCGAACACAGATTGATGCTGCTCTGCTGCAATACCGATGCCGGTATCGGCAACCTCAATCCGCAACTGCTCTTGATCACCAGCCTGATGACAGATGCGGATAGCAATGTGCCCATGATGCGTGAATTTGAGCGCATTGCCGACAAGATTGAACATTATCTGTGTCAGGCGATCAGCATCGACTTGCTGCCAGGCCAGGCCAGGCTCAATTTCAGTGCGCAGCTCCAACCCTTTGTCCTGCGCCTGCGCTTCATAAAGACGCGCCACACGTTCGACGAGCTCGGTAACATCTGTCGGCCTCGGGTTAATGACAAAGCCGCCATGTTCAATCTTGGCGACGTCCAATATGTCATCAACCAAAGCGCGCATCGTCGTCCCTGCGTCGTGCACAAGTTCGATCTGCGAGCGCAGATGCTCTGGCAGCTTGGTGTCGGCAAGCATGATTTGTGACATGCCAAGAATGCCGTTCAAAGGTGTGCGTATTTCGTGGCTGGTCGACGCCAGAAACTCGGTCTTCGCGGCAAGCGCGCTAACCAGCCGCTTGTTGGTTATGGCCAGCTCTGCGGCATCGGCCCGGCTGCGGTTGCGGCTGCGAATGGCCAATCTCAATGCCCAGGCGAGCAAGCCCAGCGCGAGAAGGCTGCCCATGGCGATGGCGACGGCGATATTGCGTTGATAGGCCGCGTCGCGCGCCGCCTGTTCGGCGCGCAGTCGGCTTATGCGCGCCTCTTGTGAGGAAAATTGAAATTGCGCCGAAAGCAGCGCCGCACGATTCGATGCGTTAACTTGTGCGCGCTCGGTATCAAGCCGACGCGCCGCCTGCAAATGAACCAGCCCGTCCTCAAATCGGCCAAGCCGTTGGTAAACCTGATAGGCGGTCAAGTGGATCGGGAAATAGGAATAATCACTCTTGGCCGGGTCGACATTCCCCAATGCCCGCTCCACCAACCGCTCGGCCTCGGCAACACGCCCGGCATTTAGCGCAATTTCGGCGTGGAGCCGCTGCACATCACGGCGTTGCTCTATGTCCAATTGCTCCGAAGATCCCAGGCCCCGCAAGGTTGCTTGCGCCGCGCGGTCATTGCCCATTTCTTGCTCGGCATTGGCAATGTTGATCTGTGCTATGCGTGCCCATGGTGTTGCCCCAAGCCGAACCGCGATGTCGCGCGCACGCGCAAAGCGCGGGATCGCTTCGGCAAAGTGCCCAGCATTTTGCAGCGCAACCCCAATATTATTGTTGAGTGACATGACGAACAGATCGTCACCAGAATAGGTTTGTTCGGCCAGGGTGAAAAAACGCACCCCCTGCGCCCCGTCACCAACATCATTATAGATAACGCCAAGCGCTTGCAGTGCCTGTGCCTGGCCACGGACATCGTGCGACGTAATGAACCCACGCTGCGCCCGTTGCAACAGTGGCAAGGCCACGCCAAATTCCCCGCGCCTGCGCGCCATCAGCCCGCGAAGCAGGGCCGCGCGCGCGCGGTGCCGCGCGCGGTCGCTCAGCACCAGCGCATCCAGGCGGCGCAAAGCCTGCTCGGCCAGTTCAACCTCGCCAACCCGAAACGCCGCCTGTGCCAACACCCACAGCGCCGCCGCGCGATCCCCATCCTTTGCGGCGCGGCCCAATCGCGCCAATCTGCCGAGCTCGCCCTCCGCCGCCTGCCCGGCTGCGCCAGGGTCGCTGACCAATGTCGTCGCCATCCGGTCTGAAAAATCCTCGGCCACAGTCGCTTGCGCGGATATTGGGGTTGCGACGATCAAAACAACGATAGCGAACAAGGCCGCAAAGGCGGCTACTTTCAACCCCCCTTGCTTTGCGATGCCTTCAATCACGCCCGTTTCCAGATTTTGTGATTGGTCAGCGCGGTAATGTCGTGGGGAAAGCTAATCGATTCGACCGTGAATTTGCCCAAATGCTCCAAAAATCGTGCCATATTCATCGGACGGCCAGTCAAATAACCCTGAACCACATCACAGCCCATGACCGTCAGCAAAGCATGGGCGGCCTGGGTCTCGACACCCTCTGCGGTGACTTTCATCCCCAGCGCATGCGCCAGATCGATCGTCGAGCGGACAATCAGCGGATCGCGGTGGCTGGTGGCGAGCGAGAGGATGAAGCTTTTGTCGATCTTCAGCTCATCGGCATCTATCTGTTTCAAATAGGTCAGCGACGAACGTCCGGTGCCATAATCATCGATGGCAATGGCATAGCCCGCTGCGCGCAGCCGATCCACATTGGTTACGGCTAATTTGGTATCGTCGATCACCGATCGTTCGGTCACCTCGACCCCCAGCTTTGCGCCGCTTTGTGCGGCAATGGCGCACAGCCGCGCCACCGTTGTTTCCTGCGTCAGCAATTGCGCCGACAGGTTGACATAGATACGCAGATCCAGGCCAAGCCGGATAAATTCTTGTTGATCGCGCGCCGATTGCTCAAATGTCCAAATCGTCAATTCGGTTATCGTTCCCGAATCCTCGGACCTGTCGATAAACCGATCGGGCATCATCAGGCCCATCGCCGGATGGGCCCAGCGCACCAGCGCCTCTGCGGCGTCGATGACACCCGCGCGCACATTGAACTTTGGCTGAAACGCGAGCTGAAATTGCCCGGCCGCAATCCCGCGCAACAGCTCATGATCGCGATATTGCATTTCAGCGCGCGCGCTTTGGTTTCCACCCACGCCACTATGGCTGTGCGCATAGTCTTCACTGTCACGGTCTGGGATGGGCATATCCATGGCTATGCTTGTGCCGCAACAGGGTAAATATTGCCTTAACGCGCCCCGAATGAACGCAAGCATATGCGTGAAATAAGCCGCTTAAGAGCTAGGGTCAGAACCCAATTGGGTCATTGTCAATAGCTGAACGCGCCATTAAACATATTCGGTAACACATTGGGGAGACGAAGTGATGTTGAATATTATCGCCGAAGCCTTCTGGGGCAGCTCTTCTAGCCGCTCAATGCCGCCGCTCTAAAGGCGGTGTGGGTCGGTTTTTACTGGCCCAGTTGAACTGACGGTTAAATAATAATGGGCTCCTGGCAACAGGCGCCCATTTTTATTGCGCTATCTCAATCGGTTAGACGCCGTTTTTCGCCGCCACAGCCCTGTCCAACAACCACAGCCTGATCGCGCTGGCGAGGTTTGGCGGGGGGGTTTCCGCCAATCTTAGCGCATCAATTTGCGCCACCAGGGCGCTGATCGGCAGCCCCATTTCACGCGAAATGCGGACCAATTGTTCCCAGAAAAGCGATTCGAGACGCAGTGATGTCGGGTGCCCGGCTATGGTGATGCTGCGTTTGACAGCCGGCTGAAAAATGCTCGCGTTAACCATTGTGAACAAATCTCAATATAAATCTCTATGTAAATGACCTGTTTTCAACATATCAGTACATATGCTGGCCACCATTGATCGATAATGTCGACCCGGTGACAAAGCCTGCATTTTCGGAACAGAGAAACGCCACGCCGCGCGCAATCTCCTCGGCTTTGCCCAGCCGCCCCACCGGGATTTTCGCGACAATCTTTTCAAGCACAGGCTCGGGCACTGCGGCCACCATATCGGTGTCGATATAGCCAGGCGCCAACGCATTCACCGTCACCCCAAATTTGGCACCTTCTTGCGCCAAAGCTTTGGTGAATCCGTGGATGCCCGATTTTGCAGCAGCATAATTAACCTGGCCATATTGCCCGCCCTGACCATTGATCGAGCCAATGTTGACGATCCGCCCCCATCCGCGCTCGCGCATGCCTGGATACAGCGCCTTTGCCATGTTGAAGCATCCGCCCAAATTGATGCGGATGACATCTTCCCACATATCCAGCGACATGCGCTGAAGCGTTCCGTCGCGCGTTATTCCTGCATTATTGACCAAAATATCAACCTGGCCAACCTCGGCGGAAACACGCGCGCACCCTTCCTGGCAGGCGTCATAGTCACCCACATCCCAACAATAGGCTGGAATGCCTGTTACCTTAGAAAATTGCGCCGCTTTCTCTGCATTGCCTGCGTAATTAGCGACCACATGTGCGCCTGCATCGCGCAGCGCAATGCTGATGGCCATCCCTATCCCACGGCTACCGCCGGTAACTATTGCTACTCGCGCCATATTTCCTCTCCCCATTCTCCACGCATTTGCGGGATAGCATTATGACGGCATTCGGCAAGATGACGGCGACGTCAAATATCAGTTATCGCCGCTTGATTGCCGCTTGTGAAAAATATTTCAATTTCTGCTCTCGCATTAAGCCTTGGTTTGCACTTTTCTGGCATTGCCGTTTGTAGCGATGAAAACGGCCCATTCCCTATTGCCCCGTGATTTTTCGGAGGGCTCTTCGTCTATGGCGAAAGCGGGCTTGGCTGTGCAATTTGGCATATTCACCAGCAATATGTCGTCTGACAATGAGGCGCTTGAGCGCCGCATAAACGCGTTTGCAAAATTGTGGCCCGTAACCGTGATGGCCTTAGCACTTGGCACGGTTCCGCAATTTTCATCGCTGCTGACAAGCTTCCTTGGGCAGATATTCATGGCCGCAGCACTGGCGATTGGCCTCGTTCCTTTTGCGATTTTTCACTATCCAGCCTTCAGAAAAATCAGGCCCAATAAGCGTATCATCGGCTTAACAATGGTCGCGGTCACTATGGGGGCAGGATATGGCAATCTTGCTAGCCTGGCCGGGTCAAGCGCAAATATCGTAGCAATCCTGTGTCAATGCGCGTCAGGCTTTGTCATTATGGCAGCCTTGGCGCGCCTGCCTGTCACCATGCTGGCCTTCGTTACGGCTGCCATCGCGACATTGTTGCTGCAAGATGGCTCCGCACTCACGATCGCGTTACTAGCGCCTATTGAATTGAGCGTGCTGCTGATTGCCACCGCCTCTGCGCGCGCCGATTTTGCGCAATCCCGGCTGTTATGGAAGGCGGAAATGGAGGCAAGCCGCCCAGCGCGGCTGATCGACGAATTAGAAAAAAGTGGTTCGGTGTGGTTTTGGGAAACGGACCGCAGGGGACGCATACTCTTTATTTCATCGCGAATCGCAACTGCGCTTGGCTGCACAGCCCAACAGCTCATCAATCGACCGCTAGCGACTATCGCCAGCGACGAAAATGTGCCCAGTGGCAGTGGTTCCCATGATAGAAGCCTGCCATTTTTACTATCCACCCAGTCATCCTTTTCGGATGTCTCGATCAAGGCCGCTACCAACGATGATCGATGGTGGTCAATCTCGGGCCGCCCCGTGCATGACAAGTTCAATCAGTTGCGGGGGTTCATTGGCACCGGGACCGACCTTACTGAAATCAAGAAATCCGAAGCCGAAGTATCGCGCCTGGCGCGGTTTGATGCGCTGACAGGCCTGGCCAATCGTTCCGAGATCGGCAATGTTTTGCACCAGGCGCTCAAAGGGCAAGCGCAAACAACGCGCCCAGCGGCATTATTCCTTATTGACCTTGATCGATTCAAAAACGTCAATGACACCTTGGGCCACCCTGCTGGTGATGAGCTTCTGAAACAAGTGGCTCTGCGTCTAACGAATGTTATCGGATCCTATGGCCATGTCGGGAGGCTGGGCGGCGATGAATTCAAGGTCGTTTTGCCAGGAAAAACCAGCCGAACCCAGCTAGAGACAATCGCCAAAGCGCTGATTGAATCGATATCGCGGCCCTATCTGATCGAACGGTCACAAGTATCCATTGGTGCTTCGGTAGGCATCGCCATTTCACCCGTTGATGGTCACACTGATGACGATCTGACCAGAAATGCCGACTTGGCACTCTATGCCGCAAAGGATGCGGGGCGCGGGGTTATGCGCTTCTACGAGCAATCCATGCATGCGGCCGCAGACCGGCGCAACATGTTAGAACATGATCTAAACGACGCGCTGGAACGCAACATGCTGCGCGTGGTCTATCAGGCGGTCGTTTCGTGCAAGGGTGAGCGCGTTACCGGATTTGAGGCCTTGCTGCGATGGACTCATCCAGAACATGGGCCCATATCGCCGGCAGAATTCATCCCCATTGCCGAAGAGTCGAGCTTGATCGAACGTGTGGGCGAATGGGTATTGCGCCGCGCGTGTGAAGAAGCCGCCAGTTGGGCAACGCCTGCGCGTATAGCAGTCAATGTTTCGCCAACCCAATTTGCCAATCCCGCCTTCCCCACTTTGGTTGCGCAAGTCCTTGCGCAAACCGGCCTGGCGCCAAAACGGCTGGAACTGGAAATCACCGAAGGCGTGTTCATGGCCGAAGGCAGCAATGCCGAGCGGCAGTTTGAAACACTCAAGCGTATCGGTGTCCGTCTTGCACTTGATGATTTCGGAACGGGCTACTCTTCGCTCGGCTATCTGCAACGTGCGCCCCTGAGCAAAATCAAAATCGATCAAAGCTTTGTGCGCGGCGCGACGCGAGGCGACAATCAAAATGCCGCTATCATCCGTGCCATTGTCACTTTGGCCGAGGCATTGGAGATGGAAACAACCGCAGAAGGCGCAGAAACCGAAGATGAGGTCGAGCTCATCAAGCGGTTAGGCTGTTCGCACATCCAAGGCTTTTATTATGGCCCGCCGCTCGAACAAAATGAACTCAAAGAGATGATGGGGCTGAACGAAACAGCCGCTCATGCTGTTGGCCACAAGGTTCACCGGGCGCCGCGCCGTTCAATTTTGCGCCGCGGCAAGGTCAATCTTGACGGAAAAATCCTGGATGTGCGGCTGCGCAATATCTCGGAAACCGGAATAATGATTGAAACGCCCACCTTTATCACGCCCAAAACACCGGTCACTCTCGATATTCAGGACGGCCCAACATTCCAGGTTACCAGCATCTGGTGGGCTGATAATCGTTGTGGCTTGGCGTTTGAACACGCCATTGACCTGGGATGGCTGGCTGCAAACCCCGGCCAAATGCAACGCGCATCTGGTTAAGCCTTACCAGGTTCCCATCCGCTCAGTTCGCGATCGATCAACGCTTTCAGCATGGCGATCGCGCGCTCGCTTGCGTTAAGGCAGGGAATATAAGCGAAACGCTCTCCGCCTGCCGCCAGAAAATCATGACGGCCCCTTATATTCAACTCCTCCAGCGTCTCGAGGCAATCGGCCGAGAAACCCGGTGCAATAACGGCCAGCGCCTTCGCGCCGCTATTGGCAATGCGCTTAAACTCGGCATCGGTTGCCGGGCCAAGCCATTTGGCACGGCCAAAACGCGACTGAAAGGCAATGCCAACCGGGCGGCCCAGCGCCTCGCTCAAAAGGCGTGCCGTTTTCTGGCAATGACAGTGGTAAGGGTCGCCAAGCTCAAGGGTGCGCAGCGGCATAGCATGAAAGCTTGCCAGCAAATGATCGGGCGCAAAATCCAGCGAGCCCAGCGCTTCTCGCACCGATTCCGCCAAGGCTTCAATATAGGCGGGATGATCATAATAGGGGGGGAGGGTCCGCACCGATGGCTGCCATCGCATCTTGGCCAATGCGTCGCAAAGGGCATCGATCGCGCTCGCAGTCGTGGCCGCGCAATATTGCGGATAGAGCGGCGCCAGTAAAATTCGCTCGCACCCTTGTTCGCGCATTGCAAGCATAGCCTCATCAAGCGCGGGGCGGCCATAACGCATCGCGTGTCGCACCAAGATAGTATCGCCGTATCGGGCCTGAAGCCCTTGCGCTTGCGCCGCGCTATGGACGGCAAGCGGAGACCCGTGCTCGGTCCATATTTGCGCATAGGCATGGGCCGATTTGCGCGGGCGAGTGGTCAAAATAATGCCTCGCAAAATGGGTTGCCAGACTATTTGCGGGATTTCGACAACCCTCGGGTCCGAGAGAAATTGCCGCAAATAGCGGCGCACCGCACCGGGGGTTGGCGCGTCAGGCGTGCCAAGGTTGACGAGCAAAACCCCAATGCGCGGACTCCCAATGTGTGGGCTGGGGATTATAGGGTGGCCAGGCGGGGCGGTCATGTCACAGCTTTGGCACTGAGCGGCAGCCGCCTGATCCGTTCGCCGCTCACCGTGAATAATGCATTGGCGATGGCGGGTGCAACAGGCAGCACGCCAAGCTGGCCGATCCCGCCCGCATCTCTATCACTTGGGATAATTTCGACGCTAATTTCTGGTGTTTGCGCCAATGTTGGCAAGCCAAGATTACGCAATTGCCGCGCGCGCGCCAAGCCGGCGCGATAGCGAGTGGTTGCGCCCACCGCCATTGCCAGGCCAAATACCAGCCCGCCTTCAACCTGCTGGCGGACCACATTGGGGTTGAGGGCGCGGCCTACGTCAACCACAGCAACCAGCCGCTCTACAATCAGGCCAGATGTGCCCGATCGCGCTATGGCCAACAGCCCAATATGGCTGTCATCAACCGTGGCACACGCGAGGCCATGGCCAGATCCCGCCTGCCCGCCATCCCACCCGCCCAATTCCGCAGCGCCTTGTAAACAGCGGGCAAGCAGTGGCTCAGACCCCAGCATTCCCATACGAAAGCTGAGCGGGTCTGCGCCGGCGGCACGCGCCAATTCATCAACAAAGCATTCGGTAAAAAAGGTGGTGAAGCCATTTGCTCCGCCGCGCAGCCGACCAGCGGGCAGAGCGACCTCGGCTGGTAAATGCTCGATCGCCAGATTGGGGATAGTATAGGGCGGCCTGGCACCAGCAATGGCGGCGGCATCCAATGCGCCGGCGGCACTGGCCATGGCCTGGTCAGCGCTCGCTCCCATGACGCGGGCGCGCCACTCATGCCGCGACGCGGGTGTTGCGATGGCGGCGTGCCAGCCATCAATCGTCGAGCCCGAAGACAAGGAAGCGCGCAGCCGCGCTCTGGCTGGTGCACGGGGGTTGTCACGCAATATCTCTTCGGTGCGGCTCCATATCAGCTGCACCGGGCGGTTCATTTCTTTTGCGATAAGCGCCGCTTGCACCGCCACATCATGGTCCATGGCACCGCCAAAGCTTCCCCCGGCTGGCATGGAAAATACTATTATATGCGCTTCGCTCACACCAAGCGCCGCTGCCACCGCCGCACGGCAAGCACCCGGCGCCTGACTGGCCACCCACAATTGGATGCGGTTACCATCGGGTGCGGCTGTTGCGGTGCGCGTCTCTATCGCCGCATGCAACGCGGGGGCGACAGCATATTCAGCGCCCAATATTGCCCGGCCCTCAAACGCATCAGCAACCGAGCCCTCGTCAATTATCCGAGCGCCATCAGCCGCGGCAATGGCAGCATTGAGCCGCCTGTCAATCAGGTCGCTGTCGGCGCGCTGACCATAGGTTGTGAATATGGGAGCCATGGCATCAAGCGCCAACCGGGCGGCCCAGCTGTTGGTTGCCACCGCCGCAAGCCAGCGATCATGCTTCACCGCCGCCAAAAATCCGGTCACATCATCGGCGGCCGCCCGGTCATAATGCTTGAGCCGAGTATCGCCAATCGGCCCCTGTCGGATAGCCGCATACACCATATCGGGCAGGCGAATATCCCCCGCAAAGGCAAGGCTCCCGTCAATTTTTGAGGCTAAATCTATCCGTGGGGCGGATTGCCCATAGAGATGCCCCGTGCCCGGCGCGCGCAATGGCGGGTAATTGGGCGGGTCGAATTGCGCCGCACTCGCCGCCAGCTCGCCAAATCGCAACCGCCGTTCACCATGCGTGATAAAACCATCCGCGGCACCGCATAATTCCCAGTCTGTATCCCATTGCGCTGCCGCCGCCATAGATAGCATGGCCCGGGCCAGCGCCGCGCTTTCGCGAACGGGCTGTTCAAAATCTGACAGCACCACCGCTTCATCGGTCATCATCGCGGCCGCGCCGCTGCCAACAGAAAACAACCGCCACGACCCAATGGTGGCCAATCCCTCGGGGATGCCCCACCGCGGTGTGACCAGCGCCATGTCGCGGCCCAACATCCTGTTGCTGGCATAAGCACCCGCAACGGGCGCGGGCTCGACCGAGATTGTCCGCCAGTCAGCGCCCATTTCATCCGCAACCAATTGGGCAATGAGCGTGAAAATGCCCTGCCCCATTTCCAATTGGGGGACCATCACCGTGATGTGCCCATCGGTCCCAATTTTAATATAGGGGCCAAATATATGCTCGCCTGGCGCAGCCGTGGCTGGCACGCCTTGCGTGCGCGGCCATGCCGCCCAGGCGAGGACCAGCCCCGTTACAGCGCCGCCGCCGATAAGCAGCCCCCGCCTGGTTGGCAAAAATCGCCCCCCGCCTTGGTTGACCGAGTCGCGTATATTGTCGCTGCGGCTCATGGCGCAAATGGGCCCTCGTTTCGATTTTGGCTTTGGCCCTGGCTATTGTTGGTCAGCCAGCGGTCGACACGCGATGCAATGGCGCGGAAAGGATCGGCAAGAGTGCCGCCCTGCGCAACCGGCGGCACACCCGCGTCGCTGGCCAGCCTGATTGATCGATCGAGCGGAATGCGGCCAAGAAAAGCCATGCCCATCGCCGCCGCTTCCGCCTCGGCCCCGCCATTGCCAAAGGGGTCGCTCTCCTCGCCGCAATGCGGACAGCTATAGCCCGCCATATTTTCAACCATGCCGATGATGGGGACGCCAGACTGGCTGAACAGGTCAATCGCGCGCGCCGCGTCAATCAAGGCCAGGTCCTGCGGGGTCGAAATTATCACCGCCCCCGCCGGCTTGAATTTTTGCAAAATGGACAGTTGAATATCACCAGTTCCAGGCGGAAGATCGACAATCAACAGATCCACATCCCCCCAGGCGGCATCGATCAATTGTTCCAGCGCGCGCCCGGCCATAGGGCCGCGCCAGGCAATCGCCTGCCCATCCTTGGCCAGCCCGCCCATCGACAGCAGGGGAACGCCAAAGGCGCTCATGACGGGGCGTAATTTATCGCCCTCAACCGATGGTTTAACGCCATCTTGCCCGAGCAGGCGCGGCTGAGACGGGCCGTGAATATCCGCATCGACCACCCCGACCCGCCGCCCCAACTGCGACAGGGCAATCGCCAAATTGGCGCTGAGCGTTGATTTGCCGACCCCGCCCTTGCCACTGCCCACGGCAATGATCGTGCGCCCGCGCCGCTGGGCCGTCATCGCAATGCGAACTTCGCCCACCCCCGGCATTGCAGAGATCGCGCTGCGCACATTTTCCGACAGTGTATCGCGCGCCGCAACGTCAAGCCCGCTGACATCGAGCGACACTGTCGCCCGGCCTTCCTTCAGCCGCACTGCACCACATCGACCGTCGCTTAGCTTTGCGGCGAGCTGTTCGATGGCGACAAGCTGGCCCGCCCCATCTGGAGAGTTTTTTTCCGACATATTTGCGCTGATATAGCGCCTTTTGCGCAAAGCCACTGTTTTTCGCAGGCAAGGATCCTTATAACAGGGAAATGACAAGAAAACTGACTGGCCCTTCAGGCCCCGAAATAGTTGAGATGGCGGCCGGACCATGGGGCGGTGAAGACGCTCCCGAAGGGGAAAATGGCGAAGCACCGCCGCCCAAAGGCTCGCCCTGGCTGCCCGGCGGCGAGGCAGGGCGTGGCAATGGCGCACGATCCCGCGGGTTCGATGAAATTTTGAAGCGTAGCCCATTTGGCCCCGGCCTGCCGCAATTTTCGGGGGGAGGCAAAATATGGCGATGGACCCTATTAGCTATCGCGCTGCTGTGGATAGGCCTAACCAGTGTGCACAGTCTTGAGCCCGAAGAAGATGGCGTCATCACCCGATTTGGCAGCTATTCACGCACCGTCGGGCCAGGGGTCAGCCTGACCCTACCACTGCCGATCGAACGGCTGATCAAGGTCCCGTCGCGGCGGGTCGTTACCGAAAACATCCCCGCTAATGCGGGCCAAAATCTGGTGTTGACCGGCGACGCCAGCATCATCAACCTCGCCTATTCGGTGCGATGGACCGTCAAACAACCGGAACGTTATGTGTTCCAGGTCGAGGGGCAAAGCGAAACCATCCGTGCCGCAGCCGAAAGCGCGATGCGCGCCAGTGTCGCCAATTTCACATTGGCCCAGGCTATCGGTTCGGGCCGCACCGACATAGAATTACAGGTCGCGCGGCGGCTACAGGCCATTCTCGATTATTATCGGATGGGGGTGCGCATCGACGGCGTTTCGATCCGCGATTCGGGGCCGCCGACCGAGGTCGAGGCCGCGTTCAACCAGGTTAATGCCGCAAGGCAAACGGCCGAATCCGCGGCCAATCAGGCGCGCGGTTATGCCGCCCGCGTCGTGCGGCAAGCAGAGGGCGAGGCCGCCGATTTTGACACAATTTATGAGCAATATCGCCAATCACCCGAAGTCACACGGCGGCGGCTATATTATGAAACGATGGAGGCGGTGCTGACCCCTTCGGACAAAACCATCGTCGCTTCGGGTGGCACGGTCCCCTATCTGCCGTTACCACAAGTGCAGCGGCGCCCCGCCCCCCCGCGCGCGCCATCGCCCGCGGCGCCCACCACCGGAGAGGCCAATCCATGAGCATGATCGACACCATCAGGCAACACCCGATTGGCCTGGCCATCGCCGCTCTGGGGCTGGCCATTTTGGCGAGCATGTCATTTTCGGTTGTTCCCGAAACCAAACAGGCCGTCATCTTGTCCTATGGCCAAATTCAGCGGGTGGTGAACCCCTATAGCGCCAATCAGGCATTTGGCGCGACGGGCGCGGGCCTGACCTTTCGTATCCCGTTCATCGAACAGATTGAATTGATCGACAAACGCATCCTCAGTGTCGAGATGGACGATCAAACCGTGCTTTCAACCGACCAGTTGCGCATTCAGGTCGATGCCTATGCGCGCTATCGTATCGTTGCGCCTGCGCGCATGTATTCGTCTATCCGCAGCCAGGAAGCGCTCGAATCGCAATTGTCGAACCTCTTGTCATCGAGCCTGCGAAACGAGCTGGGTAAGCGCACATTTGCGGCGCTGCTTAGCCCAGAACGCGGGCAGGTGATGGCGAATATTCAGCGGTCTCTGGCACGCGAGGCACAGCGTTATGGGGTGCAAATCGTTGATGTTCGCATCAACCGCGCAGATCTGCCCGCTGGCTCATCGCGCAATTCTGCGTTTAACCGGATGCGCACCGCACGCGAGCAAGAAGCAACGGCGATTATCGCCGAGGGTGATAAACAGGCGCAGATCATCAGCGCACAGGCCAATGGCGAGCGGGCGCGCATCTATGCGACCAGTTTTGGCAAAGACCCCGAGTTTTACGCTTTTTACCGCGCTATGCAGTCCTATCGTCAGACCTTCCTGACGCGCGGCGCAGGGGCGTCAACATTTGTTTTGCCCCCAGGCGAGGGATATTTACGCGAATTTGGCGGGCGCTGAGGCCCGACAATCTCTCTCTTGTTGTCTGGCTCTATCTTGTTGTCTTGCGTTCATATTTGATGGCTAAAATACCGATGATGGCCGGAGTATCAGCTCCAGCGCCATAAAGTGAAAAAGGAAGAGTAAAAGTGCGAAATGCCAATGCCACGATAGCCGCTTTGTTGTTGGGCGGGACGGCCCTAGCCATGGTTTCGCAGGCCCCATTGGGCGCGCAGGTGACCGCCGATGGGACAAGCACCACGGCCAATACCGCCATTGTCCCGCGCGCCGGGGCGCCCACCAGCTTTGCCGACCTGACGGCCCAGCTCCAACCTGCCGTCGTCAATATTTCGACCAGCCAGCGCGTCCAGGTATCGCCGCAGGCTAACCC
>JBEBJX010000041.1:0-18198 GCA_040079655.1 Sphingopyxis sp.
TACACGCGCGCCAATACAATCATAGGAGAATCCCCCATGCGTCCATCAGGCCGCGCCGCAGACGCCATGCGCGCCATCACTATCGAAACCGGTTATACCCGCCATGCCGAGGGCAGCGTGCTGATCGGCTTTGGCGACACCCGCGTGCTGGTCACCGCCAGCATTGAGGAGAAAGTGCCGGGCTGGATGCGTGGCAAGGGTGCGGGCTGGGTCACGGCGGAATATGGCATGTTGCCCCGCGCCACCCACACCCGCGGCAACCGCGAGGCTGCGCGTGGCAAGCAATCGGGCCGGACGCAGGAAATTCAGCGGCTTATCGGCCGATCTTTGCGCAGCGTTACCGATATGAAGATGCTTGGCGAGCGGCAGATCATCCTCGATTGCGACGTGCTCCAGGCCGATGGTGGCACGCGGACCGCAGCGATTTCGGGCGCGTGGGTGGCGTTGCGCCTCGCGGTCGATGGCTTGATGGCCAAGGGGTTGGTAGCGCAAGACCCGATCGCCACACAGATTGCGGCGGTCAGTTGCGGGATTTATGGCGGCACCCCTGTGCTCGACCTCGATTATGACGAAGATAGCAACGCCGAGGCCGACGCCAATTTCGTGCTGCTTGGCGATGGCCGGCTGGCCGAGGTGCAGGCTACGGCCGAGGGCGCGCCTTATGACGAGGAGGCGCTGCTGCGCTTGCTCCGCCTCGCGCGGATCGGTTGCGGCGACATTTTCGCGGCGCAGCGCGCGGCAACGGGGCGGTAATCGTGCCCCGCAAACTCGCCCCCGGCAAACTGGTGATCGCCAGCCATAATGCGGGCAAACTGCGCGAAATTGCGGCCTTGCTCGCACCCTATGGCATGGAAGCCATCAGCGCTGCCGATCTGGGCCTGCCCGAACCCGCAGAAACCGGAACGACCTTTGCGCAAAATGCGCTGATCAAGGCGCGCAGCGCGGCGGGTGCGGGCTATCCGGTGCTGTCCGACGATAGCGGGCTGATGGTTGCGGCACTGGGCGGGCGGCCCGGCGTCTATACCGCCGATTGGGCCGAGCGGCAGTGGTTTGAGGGCGAGCCTGGCAAAGATTGGGCAGGCCGCGACTGGTATATGGCGATGGGCAAGGTTGAAGGATTATTGGCTCAGCAGGGGCCAGATGTGGATCGCAGCGCGGCCTTTGTTTGCACGCTGGCGCTGGTGTGGCCCGCAAGTGATGGCGTGGCTGGCGAGGAACTGGTGGTCGAGGGGCGGGTCGATGGCAGCCTGACCTGGCCACCGCGCGGCGCACTTGGCTTTGGCTATGATCCGGTGTTTGTAGCAAATGGTATGACGCAAACCTTTGCCGAAATCGCACCAGAGGCCAAACACGCGATCAGCCACCGCGCCGATGCGTTCGCGAAACTGGTCAAGGCGGTGTTTTGATGGGGAAGGGGGACGATACCATCGCCCTTTATATCCACTGGCCGTTTTGCGTCAGCAAATGCCCCTATTGCGATTTTAATAGCCATGTGCGCGATAGCGTCGATCAGGCGGCGTGGGCAGCAGCGTTGCTCGCCGATATGGCACATGAGGCGGCGCTGACGGCGGATCGCAAGGTAAGCTCAATCTTCTTTGGTGGCGGCACGCCCAGCCTGATGCCACCCGCGACCGTGGCAGCGCTGATCGCGGCGGCGGAGGCGCACTGGGGCTTTGCCGACGGCATAGAAATCACACTCGAGGCTAATCCCAACTCGGTCGAGATTGCCAATTTTGCGGCACTCAGCGAAGCGGGGGTCAACCGCATTTCCATTGGCGTTCAATCTTTTGACGCGGAAACTTTGCACTTTTTGGGAAGAGCGCACAGCGCCGATGAAGCATTGCGCGCGATTGACGCGGCGCAGGCGTATTTTTCGCGCGTATCATTTGACCTCATCACCGCGCGGCCCGGACAGACGCTGACGGGGTGGGAGGTGGAGCTGGCGCGCGCGCTGGCGCTCGGCACCGGGCACCTCTCGCTTTACCAGTTGACGATCGAGCCGGGCACGCGGTTTCAGACGCTGTTTGCGCGCGGCGACCTTGTCCTTCCTGACGAAGATCTGTCGGCTGATTTGTTCGCAGCGACGGCGGCGATGAGCGCGGCGGCAGGCCTGCCCGCCTATGAGGTCAGCAACCACGCTAGGCGAGGCGAGGAGAGCCGTCATAACCTGACCTATTGGCGCTATGGCGACTATATCGGCATCGGACCGGGGGCGCATGGGCGGCGCGGAAGCGCTGGCCCGCAAGGGGACGGGCGGCGCGGCAGCGCAGGCCCGCACGGGGGCAGGCGAAGGGCAGGGGTATCAACCGAGCGGCACCGCAAACCCGAAAACTGGCTGGGCGCGGTCCACGAACATGGCCATGGCATCAAGGCCGAGCGCGCATTGACGGCGGAAACGCGCGCGGTTGAGGCGCTGTTGATGGGGCTCAGGCTGGCCGAGGGAGTTGACCTGTCGCACATTGCGGCAATGAGCGGGGTGGCGCAAGATGCGCTGGTTGATGAGCAAGCGGCGACGCGGCTGGCGGCGCTGGGGCTGGTCGCCCAAGCAGGCGCGCGGTTGACCGTTCTGCCCGCAGGCATGCTATTGCTCGATGCGATCTTGCCGCAGTTGGTGGCGGTGGAGTAAGCTCAGGCTCATGTCTTCTGATGCGCCCCTCAACCCATTGGTCGCCGCGTGGCGCGACCGGCTGGCGTTTGAGCAACGCCGATCGGTGCATACGGTGCGCGCCTATGTCGCCACGGCACAGCGGCTGTGCGATTTCCTCGTCCATTACCATGGGCAATCGGTTGATGCGTCGATGCTGAACGCGCTTGCTCCCGTGGATATTCGCAGTTTTTTGAGCGCAAGGCGTGGCCATGGCCTGACCAATGCGTCGGCGGCGCGCGAACTTTCTGCCGTGCGCTCCTTCCTGAGATTTGTCGGGGGTGAGGGCGCAAAAGTGCCAGTTTTGCGAGGCCCAAGGGTCAAACGCGGGCTGCCGCGCCCTGTCTCACCCGACGAAGCGGTTGATTTGGCTGGCGAGGTGGCCGATGGTGCGCGTGAGCCATGGATGGGCGCGCGCGATTATGCCATTTTGTTGCTGCTCTATGGTGCGGGCTTACGGATTAGCGAGGCTTTGTCGCTGACCGGCGATGCTCTCACGGCCACCGACGTGTTGCGGGTGACGGGAAAGCGCGGCAAGGCGCGCCAAGTGCCGTTGCTCCCCGCCGTGCGCGCGGCAATGGCGGCTTATGCGCAGGCATGCCCCTATCCGCTGGGCCGCGACGCGCCACTGTTCAAGGGCGCACGGGGTGGTCCGCATAGCGCAGCATTGGTGCGGCGCGCGGTGCAGGGGGCGCGGCGCCGACTGGGGCTGAATGATCGGACGACACCGCACGCGCTGCGCCACAGCTTCGCCACGCATTTGCTGGCGGGTGGCGCAGATTTACGCGCACTTCAGGAATTACTCGGCCATGCTAGCCTGTCCTCGACCCAGGTTTATACCGGGGTTGATACCGCGCGGTTGCTCGATATTTATGAGACCGCGCATCCGCGCTCGTAATTAGCCTTGTGCAGAGCCAATGTATGACTAGATTGGCGGCATGACCGCAACTTCCACGCACGGCATTGATGCTGACGCCATCTGGACCAGCCATTACGACCACCCGACCCCGTGGTTGACCAGCTTTGCCCCGCTGTCGATGCCAGAGATGTTCACCCGTGCGGTTGAGCGTCATGGCGCGGCCAAGATGCTCGATTTTATGGGCCGCAAATATAGTTTTAACGCGGTGGGCGATGCGGTGCGCCGCGCGGCGGCGGGGTTTCAGGCGATGGGCATAGAGAAGGGCGATCGGATCGGCCTGTTCCTGCCCAATGTGCCGCATTATGTCGCGGCCTATTATGGGGCGTTGCTGGCTGGTGCGACGGTCGTCAATTTTTCGCCGCTATACACGGTCGATGAGCTGCGGGCACAGGTCGAGGATTCGGGGACGCGGTTGCTGGTGACGCTGAGCGCTGCGGCGCTGCTCCCCACAGCGCTCAAGGTGCTCGAGCGGTCGAGCCTGGAACGGCTGGTCGTGGGTTCTATTGCGGGCGTCCTGTCTCCCATCAAATCGCTCGCCTATCGCCTGCTCAAGCGCGGTGAGGTTGCGCAAGTTCCCGATGATGAGCGCATATCCCGCTTTTCTGCGTTGATCGCCAATGATGGCGATGTAGCGGTGGCGCCCATTGACACCGAAGCTGATGTGGCGCTGATCCAATATACCGGCGGAACCACTGGAACACCCAAGGGCGCGCGACTTTCGCACCAAAACCTCACTGCCAATGCACGCCAGCTCATCGCGCTTGATCCATGGCAAGATCAGGAGGACCGCATGCTGGGGGTGTTACCGTTTTTCCATGTTTTTGCGAATACGGTCGTCCTCAATCGCACCATCGCCAATGGCGGCGAAATTGTGATGTTGCCGCGCTTTGACGCGGGCCAGGCGCTGGCGGCGGTAAAGCGAACCAGGGTGACGTCAATGCCCGGCGTGCCAACCATGTATCAGGCGCTGCTCGATCACCCTCGAACGAACACAATTGACTGGTCAAGTCTGCGTGTATGCATATCGGGCGGCGCGCCGCTCGCGGTCGAGCTGAAACAGCGGTTTGAGGCTGTGACGGGCGCTAAATTGGTCGAGGGCTATGGCCTGACCGAGAGCGCGGGTGTGGTGTCGGTCAATCCGTTCGACCATGATGGCAAAGCGGGCAGCATCGGCCAACCTCTGGCTGGAACAATGGTGCGGGTCGTTGATCGCGATGACCCGACCAGACAAGCAGAAGAAGGCGTTCCGGGCGAGCTGGTTATCGCTGGCCCGCAGATCATGCAGGGATATTGGAACAAAGCTGATGCGGACAAGGAGAGCTTTGTCGATGATGCGGTGGGCGGGCGCTGGCTGCGCACCGGCGATGTCGGTGTTATCGACGAGGACGGCTATATCCGTATTGTCGATCGGCTGAAGGATATGATCGCGGTTGGCGGATTCAAAGTTTATCCTTCGACGATCGAAAAGCTGCTTTACCATCACCCTGACGTGAAAGAGGTGTTGGTCATCGGGGTGCCCGACGAATATCGGGGTGAAGCCCCGCGCGCTTTTGTGACACTTGCCGAGGGCGGCCATCCAGTATCTGACCCCATATCCGCTGACGAGCTTGCGGCATGGCTCAATCCGCAACTTGGCAAGCATGAACGTGTTGATAAGGTGGTGGTGCGCGAGACATTGCCCAAAACGATGGTCGGCAAGCTCGACCGCAAGGCCTTGCGCGCCCAAATTGAGAAGGAGAAGCTTTAATGCGTCACGCGGTAATTATCGCAGCGGCTATAGCTGTATTGTCAACGCCTATGGCTGCGTCGGCAAGCGCTTCCGATGATTTGACCGCGCTGCGCAAACAGGAAGAGCGCGTCGCGGCGATTGGCGAACGCCTGTCCATTTCTGCGGCCACGGCTGGCTGGTGCGAGGGCGGGCATTCGCTCGGTTGGACTTTGGGTGAAATAGGTCAATATGGCAAAAGATACCGCGCCGCTGCGCGGGCGCTGTGGGGCGTGCCAACGGGAGCCACGCTGTTTATCTCGGCGCTTGCGCCCGATGGTGCTGCGGCACAAGCGGGTTTGCGGACGGGTATGGGTATTGTGTCGATCGCTGGGCGCACGCCGATGCGTAATCCCTATCAATCGGCGTCAAACCATGCGCGGCTGAACAGCGAGCAATTGGTCGAGCGTAGCCTGGCTGCTGGATCGATGGTTATTGAAACCTTGAATGCAGACGGCACGCACAGACAATGGCAGCTGACCCCGCGGCCATCGTGTGCGACGCGTTTTGAGGTCGGCGCCGAAGATGATGAGCAAGCCTATGCAGATGGTGAAGTGGTTCAAGTCACAGCAGGAATGGGTCGCTATACGGACGATAACGACCAGGAATTGGCGGCCGTCATCGCGCATGAGCTGGCGCACAATATCTTGCGGCACATCCCCCGAGGAGAACAATCGGGCACGCCGGAAAATTATACCCGCTACCTTGGTCGCTACACCAATATCACACGCAGTATGGAAGAAGAGGCAGACCGGATGTCGGTATGGTTGCTCAGTTTAGCAGGGTATGAGCCGCAGACGCCCATTGCATTTTGGCGGCGATTTGGCCCTGGGCATGATAGCGCACATCCATTGGGCCGCACGCACGACCGCTGGCAGGACCGCGTCGCCGCTTTGGAAAGTGAAATAGAGACAATGCGCGCCGCGAAACAGCGCAATAGCAACGCACGGCCGACCTTGCTTGATCGCCGCGACCTGGTTCCGGTGCCTGGTGCCCGCGCGGTCATAGGCGACGCACCGGCGACAAATGCACCTGTAGCAAATGCACCTGTGGCAAATGCGACTGCTGCGCCTTATCAATGAGCGCGCAATTTGCCATTTTTGCCGGGGGCTGTTTCTGGTGCACAGAGGCAGTGTTTAGCGGGTTGCAAGGCGTGATCTCGGTGACGAGCGGCTATATTGGCGGGCAGACGCAAGAACCGACGTATAAAGCGGTCTGTTCGGGCGAGACTGGCCATGCAGAGGCCATCCGTATCGCCTTTGACCCGGCGCATATTGGCTATGATGATTTGCTCGATGTGCATTTTGCAACACATGATCCAACCCAGCTTAACCGACAGGGCAACGACATAGGCACACAATATCGCAGTGCCATTTTCCCGCTGGATGAGGGGCAAAGGGCCGAGGCGGTTGCCGCGATTGCGCGCGCGCAGGCCGATTGGAGCGCGCCGATCGTCACCGCCATCGAACAGGGTATTTGGTGGCCAGCCGAGGATTATCATCAGGATTATTGGTCGGGTGATGGGCAAAGGAACCCCTATTGCCAGGCGGTTATCCCACCAAAATTGGCGAAATTACGCGCCAAATTTGCAAATCGGCTGGCGAGCGTATAGCGCGCGGATAGCTGAGGCGAAGTGGAGTAAGGCTGAGTGAAAAAAATCCGCAAAGCCGTGTTTCCCGTTGCCGGATTAGGCACGCGCTTTTTACCCGCGACCAAAGCGATACCAAAGGAAATGCTCCCCATCGTCGATCGCCCGCTGATTCAATATGCAGTCGATGAAGCGTTAGAGGCGGGGATTGAGCAGATGATCTTTGTCACTGGGCGCGGCAAGGGGGCGATCGAGGATCATTTCGACGTCGCTTACGAGCTGGAACGAACAATGGCAGATCGCGGCCGTGACCTCTCTGTACTGGCGGCAACGCGGCTGGGGCCAGGGGCTTGCGCCTATGTTCGTCAGCAGGAGCCGCTGGGTCTGGGTCATGCCATATGGTGCGCGCGCGATATTATTGGCGATGAACCCTTTGCGATCTTTTTGCCCGACGAGTTCATGATGGGCGCGCCTGGATGTATGAAACAGATGGTCGATGCCTATGACCGGATCGGCGGTAATATCATCTCGGTGCTCGAAGTGCCGCAGGACCAAGTATCGAGCTACGGCGTCATTGCCCCGGGCACGCGCGATGGATCGGTGACCCAAGTGACGGGGCTGGTCGAAAAACCACGCGCCGAAGAGGCGCCATCGAACTTGATCCTCTCGGGTCGATATATCCTCCAACCCGGGGTGATGCGGATGCTGGAAGCGCAAGAAAAGGGCGCCGGCGGCGAAATTCAGCTGACCGATGCGATGGCGCAAATGATTGGCCAGCAACCGTTTAACGCGGTGACATTTAACGGTCGTCGTTTCGATTGCGGCTCACATCTGGGCTATATTGAGGCTAATCTAGCAGTGGCCATGGATCGCCCCGAACTGGCGGGCTCGCTCAAAAAATTTATGCAGACGATCATCGCGGGGTAGCTTGTGGTGTGTTATCCGCACGGCCACAGTGCACAGCTTAAGCACTGGTTCACCCCAATGCGCTATTGCGCACCATAAGGAGTCGCTCCCTATGCGCATTATTTTACCCTTACTCAGCTTGGTGATGCTGTCTGGTTGCATCAGCACCGCCGCCAATATCATTACCGCACCAGTGCGCGCGGTTGGCCGTGTGGCAGATCTCGCAACCACCAGCCAAAGCGAATCCGACGAAAATCGCGGCCGTGCACTGCGCCGCCGCGAGGAACAGATGGGGCGGCTTGATCGTCAGCGCCGCCGTGCCGCTGAAAAATGCGATGATGGTGATGAGGGCGCCTGCGCCGATACCGCGCGGATCGACGTTCAGATCGCCGAACTCAGGGACGCACCAAGCGCCCGCTAGAGTCTGTTTCATCAAACTCTAAATCACTCTAAATCGCCGCGCGCCGCAATCTGTCATTGATAGCGAGGCCCAGCCCACTGTCGGGAATTGGCGCGACGGCTATCCGCAGCTTTGCGCTTGTCGCCCCGGCATGAAGCGCGTCGAACAGGCGCGACGCGGCTTCCTCCATCGAAGAGGTTGCGCTTAATTGGTAATCGCATCGACCAGCGCCAAAGCCAATGCAAAAATCTTTGTCGCCGGGGCATGTGCAATCGAGCAATACTGGCTTGCCAGGTGCATAATGGCTGAGCGATTGCCCAGGCGCGGTGATGTTGCCAGAGATGTCGGCATGCACGCTCAACCCTGTCGCACTCACAAGTATTGCGGGCGTAATCGGGCCGGGGCGCAGCAGGGTGATGCCATCGGCAGCAACCCGGACTATCGTTGATTCCAACCCATTGGCACAAGGTCCGGCGTCGATCACCAGCGGGATACGCCCACCGAGCGTGGTCAATACATGCGCGGCCGTTGTGGGGCTAACGGCGCCGCTTATGTTAGCGGAAGGTGCGGCCAGCGGGCTACCAGAGGCGGCTATCAGCGCCTGCATCGCGCCATGCGCGGGCACACGCAGCGCAATGGTCGGCAAGCCTGCGGTGGCGATGCTAGCGACGGTGCAATCGGGCGTTCGTGGGACAACGATGGTCAGCGGGCCGGGCCAGAATGCGCGTGCAAGCAGCAGCGATGCGGCATCAAAGGCTCCCAAGGCCTGAGCCATCGTCAAGTCGGCGACATGAACGATGAGCGGGTTGAAATCTGGCCGCCCCTTTGCGGCATAGATGCCCGCAACAGCCGTGGCATCACGCGCATCGGCGGCAAGCCCGTAAACCGTTTCCGTTGGCACCGCGACACATGCCCCCGCGCGGATAAGGGCCGCGGCTTTTGCGATGGCTTCCTCCGAATAGGGGAGGCGGGATGTAAAGATGTTTGAGCCTGTCATGTGTCGTCGCTATATGATGCTCTATCGCTATAGAAAACCCCACCTTCCCACAGGATGCGCTCAACGTGACATACACGCCCCCAACCGCTGAACAGATGTTTGTCCTCGACCATGTTGTCGGCATGGCGGAGCTGGCCGCACACCCACGTTTTGCCGACGCGACCCCCGATATGGTCGGCGCGATTGTTGAGGGTGTCGGGCAATTGGCGGCCGGCGAATATGCGCCGCTCAACCGCTATGGTGACATCAACAACCCGCGCTGGGCCGATGGCCGCGTTATCATGCCCGACGGGTTCAAGGCGGCATACCGCGCCTTTGTTGATGGCGGCTGGGGCAGTATCGATGGCCCGGCGGAGTTTGGCGGGCAGGGCCTGCCGTTTGCGTTGGCCAATATTGTTATAGAATCCCTCGGCACTGCCAATATGGGGCTGACGCTGATCAACCTGCTCACCCCCGGCGCGATCCACGCGCTGATGGCCTATGGCACCGACGCGCAAAAGGCGACGTGGCTGCCCAAATTGGTGTCGGGCGAAATTAACGGGACGATGAACCTGACCGAATCTGGTGCCGGCAGCGATGTCGGTGCGTTGCGCACCACCGCCCAGCCAGTTACTGATGGGGCGATGGCGGGGCAGTGGCGGATCCGCGGGCAGAAAATCTTCATCACCTTTGGCGAGCACGACCTGACCGACAATATCCTGCACCTGGTGCTGGCGCGCACGCCGGGTGGGGGCGAGGGGACGCGCGGCATCTCGCTGTTCCTTTTGCCCAAGCTGCGCCTCGATGATGGCGGCGCGCCGACCATCGACAATGGTGTGCGCTGCCGATCGATCGAGCACAAGCTGGGCATCCACAATTCGCCCACTTGTGTGATGGCCTATGGCGAGGACGGGGTGGACAGCTATGGCGAGCTGATAGGTGCCGAGCATGGCGGGATGCGCGCGATGTTTGTGATGATGAACAATGCGCGGGTCAGCGTCGGCAATCAGGGGGTGCAGATCGCCGAGCGTGCGACGCAAGGCGCATTGCATTATGCCAGTGAGCGGATCCAGTCGGCGCGCGCATCTGCACCAGGCGCCGGGTCGGTGGCGATTGTCGAGCATCCTGACGTGCGGCGGATGCTGATGCGGATGAAGGCGCTGACGCAGGGCGCGCGTGCGCTGGTTTACTATGCGGCGGGACAGATAGACCGCGGCTCGCTGGGCGATGAGGCGGCAAAGATGCGCGCCGATGTGCTGATCCCGCTCGCCAAGGCGTGGGCAACCGATGCGGGCTGCGAGGTTGCCAGCCTGGGGGTCCAAGTGCATGGCGGCATGGGTTTCATCGAGGAAACGGGCGCGGCCCAGCATTATCGCGATGCACGCATTCTCCCCATTTATGAGGGGACCAACGGCATCCAGGCCGCCGATCTGGTCGGGCGCAAGCTGGGGCTGGGCGGTAGCGCGCCGATGGCTGCGTTGATCGCTGATGTGCGCAGCGGCGCGGGTGATGAGGCCGCGCTGGTCGCGCTGGCCGATGCCTGTGCCGAGGTGGCGGACTGGATGGCCGGGGCCGACATCGATGATCGACTGGCAGGGAGCGTTGATTTCCTCCATATGTTAAGCGGCGCGGTGGCGGGCTGGCAAATGTGCAGGCAGGCCGATGCAGCGGCGGCGATGCGACACGCGGGGGAAGGCGACAGCGCGTTCCTCAGCGCAAAAATTGCCACCGCGCGTTTCTTTATCGACCGCATTGTGCCCGAGGCTTTGGGGCGCAAGGCAGGGGCGATGGCGGGCGCGGCCGGGCTCTATGCGCTGTCGGCGGAGCAAATGGCGGTTTAAGCCATCGTGGCAAAAAGCGGTAATTCATCCGCTGGCGTGGCGTCTTCGTTCCCACTGGTGAAGCCGCTCATCGTCACCCCCATTAGCCGGATGCCGAGCGGCACGGGAATTTCGCGCTCCAGCAACAGCGTGCTCGCCTCGGTCAGCTGGGCCTTGTCGGCTATCGCCGTATCGCGGGTGAGCGCGCGGGTGATGGTGCGAAAATCGGCGTAGCGCAGCTTGAGCGTCACGGTGCGCGCCGGGCCATCCCCCGCCTTTTCGCTGCGGCGCCACACATCGTCGATGATCGCCGCCAGCGCCGCGTGCAGCGCGCCAGCGTCGGTCAGATCCTGGTCAAATGTCCGTTCTGCGCCGAGCGATTTGCGCGGACGATCTTCGCACACCGGACGGTGGTCGATACCGTTCGCCATGTCGAGCAGCCAATCGGCGCTGTTGCGAAATGCGGCGGTGAGGGCCACGCGGTCGCATGCAGCCAGATCAGCCACGCTCGTGAGACCCATCGCCTCCAGCCGCTTGGCCGTGGCTGGACCAACGCCGTGCAGCCGCCGCACGGGCAATGTCTGGACAAAGGCGGCCTCCTGCCCAGGTGGCACCACGGTCAGCCCATCGGGTTTATTCTGATCAGAAGCCAGCTTGGCGATCAGCTTGTTGGTGCTGACCCCGGCCGAGGCGGTGAGGCCGGTTTCGGCCAATATCCGCGCGCGGATATGCTGTGCGGTTGCGGTGGCGCTACCAAAACCGCGCTTGTCCGAACTGACATCGAGATAGGCCTCGTCGAGCGAGAGCGGCTCGACCGCGTCGGCGACATCGCGGAAAATAGCGCGGATTTGCGCGGACACGGCGCGATAAGCGTCGAATCTGTGCGGGACGAAGATGAGGTCGGGGCATAGCCGCGCGGCGGTGACCGACGGCATGGCAGACCGCACGCCAAACACCCGTGCCTCGTAACTGGCGGCGGCGACAACGCTGCGGTGCGATGCCCCGCCCACAGCCACCGGACGCCCACGCAGCGCCGGGTTGTCACGCTGTTCTACCGACGCAAAAAACGCATCCATATCGACATGGATGATTTTACGGCTGGGCGGGGCAGGTGCATCCAACATGGCAGAATGTTGCTATCATGTTCTGATTGATCGTGCAAACCGCTCAACCGAACACCTCAGCCGCTGTGTTGTTATCCTGGCCTGTCTTAAACCGCTGCCAGCTTGGGACAACCAACCGCCCGGTGCGCATGGCGCGCCACAAGCAGACGAGCCCAATCGCGGTGCAGATGATGATCGCGCTGAGCGACGCCTCGGCCCCGAATGCGCCGCCGGTGAGCAGGTCTGACCCCTGCATCGCGTTGCGGAGCAGGCCAGGTTCGCTATAGCCCGATACCGCGACGCCGAATATCCCGCCCTGAGTAAAGTTCCACGCCATATGCAGGCCAATCGCCGCCCACAGCCGCCGCGTCACCATATAGACGGCTCCAAGCAATATCCCTGCCTCCAAGGCGATGGCTATGCCGGCAATCGGCGTAGCGCCGGGGTTGCCCAGATGGACCGCGCCAAAGAGCGCCGCTGTCGCTGCCAGGGCAACCCAGCTTCCCAGCCATTGTTCGATAAAGCGAAAGGCAATGCCGCGAAATAAAATCTCCTCAAGCACGCCAGAGCTGATGGAGACGCCGGCCATGGCGATCATGGCGTCTAGTGCATTCATCCCGGTGATGCGATAGCCGCCGAGCAGGGCAATAGCCCCCACGGTCAGTGCCATTGCGCCCGCGCCGATACCAACGCCGACCAGCCATTCCTTGCCAGCACCGCTCCGCTCAAAATCGGCGAAGGGTTTGCGTTCGATAAAGCGGACGAACAGCCAGTAAAAAAATATCGCGGTCGCCGCCGTGAACGCGCTCATCCCAAAATCGAACCATTGGCTGCGCCCCAGATAGGGCACGATAGCATGGCCGAACAGTCCGCTCGCCATTGCCGCCGCGATAATGAACAGGATACCGACGATCAGCAGGAACAATGGGTGGCTTATGATATGTCCGAACACGGATTTCTGATCGATCACTGGCATTGCACACTCCCCGATTTAATGTGCTGGTGTAGCATCTAAATAATACAGGTCAATATGGGCTGCGCGCGCTGCGGCTTGACGCCCCGCGCCCTGCGTGGCACTGGCGCGGCGTGCATGCGCACGCGGGGGCGCGGCGTGCATGCGCACGCGGGTATAGCATAGTGGTAATGCACTAGCCTTCCAAGCTAGCTAGAGGGGTTCGATTCCCCTTACCCGCTCCAGCGCTACCCTAATTGGCGGGGCAGATTTATGTTCGCGCCGTGCTGGCCCGCGGTGACCCAGCGAGATCGGGCGACCCCTGCCACGCATAGCCCGCAAGCGCGATAAGCGCAGCCACCACCGCCAGTTCCAGAACCGCGCGCGGCGCCTTGGCAAACTTTGCTATGATTATCACAATCGAGGCACCAAATATCAGCGGAAAAATCCAGCCCATCACTTTGCCCTTTTCTTAAATCGCCCGCGGATCAGCACAATTCCTGCGATGAGCGCAATCAGCGGGATCAGCCACAATGGCGCGGAGGATGGATGCAATTCTGGTTTGAAGCTGACCCATGCGCCATAGCGGCTGATCAGCCACGCCCTGATGGCCTCTGGTTCCTCGCCGGCAGCTATCCGCTCGCGGATCAGCGCGCGCATATCGCCAGCGAGACCGGCGTTGCTGCCCGAAATCGGCTGCCCCTGACAAACGACACAGCGGATGGTATCCATCAGCGCCTTGGCTTCGCGTTCTTTTACGGGGTCAGCGAGCTCGGTGTTGGTGTAATCGACCTGTGCCAATGCGGGGCTAAGCGGGCTAAGCAGCAACACCAAGAGGGTGAGGATACGCAGCATCATTGTGCCCCCCTGATGTCCGCAATCAACGTCGCAATATCTTCGGGCTCGATAACCCCAATATGCTGGCGGACAATTTTGCCGCGGCCATCAACGACAAAGGTTTCGGGCACCCCCGCCGAGCCTAGCTCAATTTGGGTGCGGCCATTATAATCCATCCCAATGCGCGAATAGGGATTGCCATTCTGTGCCAAAAATTGCGTCAGGTCGGGGACATTATCGTGCACCGCGATGCCGACAATGTCGATGCCTTGTTGTTGTAACAGCGTCAGCCCCGGCGCCTCTGCGGCGCAGGGTACACACCAACTGGCAAAGACATTGACCAGGTGGGGTTGCCCATTAGCCAGCAACGCGGCATCAACCCCAGATGCCGGGTCGAGCGCGCCTGCCAAGCTGACGGAGGGAAATTGCTGCCCGACCAGTGCCGATGGCACGCGCCGATCAACCGGATGAGCCAGATTCCAGCCAAATATGGCCAGAGCAAAGGCGACAAAGGCAAAGGGCACCCACAGCCATATCCGACGGGTCATATCACGCCCTTTCGCCAAAAGCGCCAGCGACTAGAGCTTGCCGCCTTTTCCGAGCCGCTCGATGTTCCCATCTCACGCGAAAAGGCTCTAGGAAGCAGGTCGCGATTGACGCGGCCAATGAGCGATAGCAAGCCACCAAGCGCAATCATCATACCACCCAACCAAATGAGCGTCACCATCGGTTTCCACCACATGCGGACCGGCCATTGGTCGGCCTGCGTTTGCGCGGCCACCACCAGATAGAGCTGCCCATCCCAAACAGTGGAGATAGCCGATTCAACGGTTTCCATAGGCGGATCGGTGAATGTGCGCGATTGCGGGTGCATGATGAACGGGGTGCCGCCACCGCGCGATACGACCATTTCGGCATCAAGCGCAGACCAGTTGGGGCCGGGCACTTCGCTGATGTTGCGCAAGGTGACGCTGAACGGCCCCACGGTGCGCGTATCGCCGATGCGCATTGCGGTGAGCGATTCATGGCTGAACGCGCTATCGCCCGCCATCCCCGCAATGCTGACCGCACAGCCCAGATGCGCCACGACCATGCCGTAAGTGAATAACGGCGTGCGGCGCAAATTACGCTTCCACAGCGGCGCGATGCTGGCCGCTGCGACCCCGACCGACAGCATCAGGCCAAGCAGCGGCAAGACGCCCAGCTTCGGCGCGAATAGCGCAAGGATGAGCAGCATCACTGCGGCCAGCACGATTGGCACTGTCACCCGTTCGATGACCGATTTGCCCGTGTCCTGGCGCCAGCGCGTCAACGGCCCCACCCCCATCAGGATCAGCAGGATCAGCGCAATCGGCCCCGCCGCGCTGTTGAAATAGGGCGCGCCGACCGACAATTTCTCGCCGCCAAAGGCCTCAAGAACCAGCGGATAGAGCGTCCCCACAAGCACGATGACGAGAATGATCGACAGCAGCAGATTATTGCCAACCAGCGTCCCTTCGCGGCTCAATGCGTTGAAGCGCTTGCCCTCCTTGACCGTGCTGATGCGCGCAGCGAACAGCGCCATGGCACCGCCGATATAGAGTGCCAGCAGGATAAGGATAAAGCCACCGCGGCGCGGATCAACGGCAAAGGCGTGGACGCTGGTCAATATGCCCGATCGCACCAAAAAGGTGCCGACCATCGACATGGAGAAAGCAACCACCGCGAGCAATATGGTCCAGGCGCGCAAGGCATCGCGCGTCGCCAGCACCGTCACCGAATGCAACAGCGCGGTTGCGGCGAGCCACGGCATCAACGAGGCATTTTCAACCGGATCCCAAAACCACCAGCCGCCCCAGCCCAGCTCATAATAAGCCCAATAGCTGCCCGCCGTGATGCCGATGGTCAGGAAAATCCAAGCCGCCAATATCCACGGGCGCATCGCGCGTGCAAACACCGCATCAACGCGGCGCGTTATCAGGGCACCAACCGCAAAGCTGAACGCCACCGACATGCCGACATAGCCCATGTAAAGGGTGGGCGGGTGAAAGGCGAGGCCAGGGTCTTGCAAGAGCGGGTTGAGCCCGTGTCCATCAATAGGGGCGGGAGAAAGCCTGGTGAAGGGATTGGATGAAAAAAGCAAAAAGGCGTAAAACCCAAGCGATATGGCCCCTTGTGCTGCCAGTGTCGCTATTTTTGTGGCGGCATCTAGCCTGCGCTCATACAGCGCGACCCCCGCGCCGCCGACCGCCAAAATGGTCACCCACAACAGCATTGACCCTTCGTGATTGCCCCATGTGCCCGATATTTTATAGATGAGCGGCTTGGCCGAATGACTGTCCATCGCCACCAGCAACACCGACATGTCGGACTGCACAAACACCAGGATTAACGCCAAAAAAGCGATTGCGGCCATCACCGATTGGGCGACTGCAACCGGCACCATGCCGCTAGCCAGGTCGGCATGTTTCGGCTTGAGAGCCATGCTGCCCATCATCAGTTGTAACAGAGCAAGCGCGCCCGCCATCCATAATGCAGCAAGGCCTGCTTCAGCTATCATTTAATGTGTCGCCTTTAGAAATCTAAACGGTAGCCAAGTGAAATTAGCAGGCCTGTTTCGCGTGTGGTGGTGAGCGCGGTGCCGATGGTTGCCCGCTGGCGCGAGAAATTGCCGCCGACTTCCAGTTCCACTTCAGAGCCACTTATAGGATAATAGTTAATCCGCAAGGTGGGCTGAATCTGCGAGAAGGTTGCGTCCGTGAACTTGTCGCTGCGCGCACCATAGCGGATCCGTGGGCTGATGCGTAATGCACTCGTCACCGGAACGCGGGCATTGAAATCAATCGTATAGGTGTGCGATCGCTGGGTGTTTGAAAATCGCCCGCTGAACACATAAATGTCGTTGCTGAAGATCATGCCGGTGCCCACTAATTGTGCGCCATAATAATATTCGCGGCCAACGGCGGGTTGTGGGTCGATGGGAAAAGAGCCGGGCGTCACCAACGTCGTTCCGCGCGTGCCGCCCGTATCGGTCATCGAAAAATCAATATTGCCCTGTAAATTGGCGGTGATGGGGCGCGAATAAGCAATCGAGAGCGATTTGGCGACCAGCGTATTGTCGCGCGCAATCTGGTATATTTGCGGGTCGGTGAAAAATGAGCGCAATTCGCCCAAATGCCTGAGCGCCGCAAGGCCGCCGGGCTGGGTCTGACCGATCAACGCGTTGCTGGTGGTCAGCAATGGTGACTGGCGGTAATCAGCGGTCAGGCTGAAGCTCGACTGGTCTGCCATCGTGTAATTGAGGGTCATCACCCCAAGGTTGAGCCGTTTGTAATGCACATCATAATCAAGCAGGCCAAAGGCGTTGAATGACCCGACCAAATAGCGCACTTCGGCGCCAACTGCGCGGCGATCAATCAAGCCATGGCTACGCTGATCAAATCCATAGACTGTTGCCTGAAGCGGGTCAGCGCGCGAACCAATGTCGATGCTCACCCCCAAGAAACGGCGATCGGTGATAAGCCGCGTCTGGCGCGAAGACGTCACGGGATAGCCGGCGGCCAGGTTGACCCGCAAGCCGGGCTGAATGCCCCAGCCCACAAATCCGCCGTCGAACCGGCCAAAGATGCCGTTCCCGTTGCGCGTTTGCCGCCCAATGCGTGCCGACAGATTGGTGCGATCATCCTGCACATCAAAATAGAGCGCGGTTGCGGTCGTAATGTCACGCCCGCCGCTGCGGAAATTTTTGGTGAACGAGCCTGAGCCCCGCAGCAATATTTGCGTGCGATCATTCCCGCCCGTCAATGACAGGTCAGCGGCAGTCAGCAATTGGTTGAGGTTGACCGAATTATCGACCTCTGCGGTTGGGTCTATGCGCGAGGCATCGACAAAGCGGGTTGTACTTTGATCGCGGAAATAGAATTGTGAAAAACTGCCCCGCGCCCCCCAGCGCCATGCCTGTCGCGCCGCAGCCGCATCGCCCGAAGCAGCGCGCAGAACCTCTGGTGGCGCTGTGCCAGGGGCATCAAGCGCGGCGAGCCGTTGGCGGATGCGGTCCGCGCCCTCGCTGGTCGGGTAACGGCGCAGATATTCATCATATTCGGCGCGGGCATGGGCCATTTGCCCCTTGCGTTCGCGCGTCAGGCCCAACAGTTCGAGCGCGCGCGGCGTCAGGTCATTTTCCGGATAGGTGAGCAATTGTGTTAGCAAAGCAATTGCGCGGTCATTATCGCCCGCCCGCAACGCCTCCTCGGCATCATGTTCCGCCGTCGTTACAGCCAATTGCTGCTCTGGCGTCAGAGGCTGAGCC
>JBEBJX010000042.1:0-17831 GCA_040079655.1 Sphingopyxis sp.
GCCTGCCAGATGTCGTCATACAGACCAGCCTTGCGAATCTCATCGAGATAGACCGCGTCGACGGCGCGCAATATGTCGCAGCGCTCAACCGTCACTTCGCCGGGGATGCGGATGGCGAGGCCAGGGCCAGGGAAGGGATGGCGGCCGACAAACGCGGGGTCGAGGCCAAGCTCGCGGCCCAGCACGCGCACCTCGTCCTTGAACAGCTCGCGCAAAGGCTCGACCAACGCCATGTTCATCGCCTCGGGCAGGCCGCCGACATTATGGTGCGACTTGATCGTCACCGATGGCCCGCCGGTAAACGAAACGCTCTCAATCACATCAGGATAGAGCGTGCCTTGAGCGAGAAAATCTGCACCACCCAGCTTGCGCGCTTCCTCCTCGAACACTTCGATAAAGGCACCGCCGATGAACTTGCGCTTGGCCTCGGGGTCTGTGACGCCCGCGAGGCCCGCCATGAACCGCTCCTCAGCGTCCACCACGACCAGCGGGATATGATAATGGTCGCGAAACAAACTCTCCACCTGTTCGCGTTCATTCAGCCGCAACAGGCCATGGTCGACGAACACACAGGTCAACTGCGCGCCAATCGCTTCATGGATAAGGATCGCGGCGACCGAGCTATCGACCCCGCCCGACAGGCCGCAAATCACCCGCCCTGACCCGACCTGCGCACGGATGTCGGCGATCTTGGTGGCGCGATATTCGGCCATGGTCCAATCGCCGGCAAGACCACAGATGCGGTGGACAAAATTGCCAATCAGCTTGGCCCCGTCGGGCGTATGCACCACTTCGGGGTGGAACATCGTCGTGTAATAGCGCCGCGCCTCGTTGACACAGATAGCAAAGGGCGCATTGGGCGACGTGCCAATCACCTCGAACCCTTCTGGCGCCCTCGTCACGCGGTCGCCATGGCTCATCCATACCGGATAGCTTTGGCCGACCGCCCACACCCCGTCGAACAATGGGCTGGGTGCGAGGATTTCCACATCAGCGCGGCCAAACTCTGCCGCATGGCCGCCCTCAACCGCCCCACCAAGCTGGGTGCAGAGCGTCTGCTGACCATAGCAGATGGCGAGGATCGGCAGGCCGCTGTCGATCACACATTGCGGCGCGCGGGGCGAACCGTCGGTGGTGACAGAGGCCGGCCCGCCCGACAGGATGACGCCCCTTGGCTGCATCCGCGCAAAGGCTTCAGCAGCGCTATTGAACGGGGCGATTTCGCTATAGACGCCCGCCTCGCGCACGCGGCGCGCGATTAATTGCGTCACCTGGCTGCCAAAGTCGATGATCAGGATGGAATCTGTTGGATGAATGCTCATGCGCCCCGTTAAGAAGGACGGCGCGGACTGTCCAGCCCGGACGATGATGCCGCCTCGCGATAATGGCGTCCTGTCACGAAATCGGCAAGCTCGGCAATCGAACGGCGCGCATCGGGATCGTCATAGCGCTCGAGCACGTGCATTCGCCCCGGCCACCAGCGCAGCTCGACCAGCCCCCCGGCTGCGGCGGCACGGCGCGCGAGCATTGCGGCATCGGCGAACATGGGATCGTGGCGGTTGGCGTGAATGAGGATCTGGGGCAACCCATGCATCGATCCATATGCCGGATTAACCGCCGGATCACGCGGATCAGCCCCGCCCAGATAAAGCCGGACCGCCTGCCGCGCGACGGGATTGATGTCCCGGCGTCCAGGGTCGATATCGATCCAGGGCGAAAGCAGCGCCAGCCCGCCGGGGTGCACACCCCGCGCCACCAGGCGCTGCGCGGCGGCAAGCGCGATTCCCGCCCCGGTTGATTCAGCGACGAGGAAGATATTCTCCGGGCGCTGGCCCTGCCCGATCAGAACGTCGGCAGCGGTCTCGACATCGTCGACGGCTGCCGGGCAAGGGTGTTCGGGGGCAAGCCGATAATCGCAGATCATCACCCGCGCCCTTGCCGCACGGGCGATCCGCGTGATCATCGCGGTGAAATGCGGGCTGCGTGGCACGAGGAACGACCCACCCGGCACATAGAGCAACACCGGAATCTGCCCGAAACCGTGTCCGTTGATCCAGGATATCGCCTTGCCCAACGCGATTGGCCGCTCGACCGAAAGGTCGCCAATGGCGATGTTCATCGCTGCAATGCCGCGCGCGTCGGACCGGACGAAGCGTTCGCGCAAGGATCGGTACCGCTCCGCCCGCGCCAGCGGGTCGGCGATGGCGGCCGCGCGGGCCAGTTCTATGGAAATCAGCCAGCCGCCCAGTTTCCATGGCAGCGCCACCCCCAGCTCAAGCAGCCAGTGCATCATGCGGCGCGCCTCGCGTGAGGCCAGATTTGTCCCGAACTCAACTAAGGGGACAGACAATGGCTCGCTTATCAATTCGCATGGGGTTTATGGCATCGTGCGCGACCGCGCTCGCGCTGGCAGGCATGGCCGCCAGTCCGGCCTGGTCGCAAACAACCGCGAATCCCGCGCCCTCTCCGCAAGGATTGCAACCGAGCGACATTGAGCTGTTGAGGGATTCAGAACGCTTCATTGACACAACTGAGAGCCTGTTTGCTGAGGCCGAAGCTCGGTGCGTGGCAGGCGATTGCGACAATTTTCGGGGCGCCGTGGCCCAGCTTAATCTGAGGATTTTCGGTCCAGAAAATTTCTCTTTTCCCAGCGAGGAAGATAGGGTGCTCTATTCCCTTTCTCCGGAAACCGTCAGAGGGTTTGAGCGGCGGTCCAGGGAGTTGGCTTTTCGCCCCTGCCCGCCCGGCGATGGCTCAGCGGGCAGTGATGCACCCGCGACGAGCATAATTGATGAGGCCGGATTACCGATAGTCGGAGAGCTGGGGCCGACATTACCACCGACTCCGACGCCTCTACCACTGCTATCGCAGCCGAGTGTGAGCCAAAGTGATGAAGATAATACGTTAGATTGAGGCCGCGCTCAATGAGGCAGAGCGTGCGCGTCTTACCGACAACTGTGAAGGGTCTGCGACGGCTCTTGATCGGGCTCAAGCTTTTATGTTCGTAGCTCAGGGCCCTGATTCGCAAACAAGTCCCGATGAAATTGAGCAAGGCCAACGTCAACTGGCTCGTATTGGCGCAGAGAATCAGAGGCAAGTGTTTTCCGGCTACAACATGTTGCCACCTGAGCTGCAAGAAGCCCTTCTTCAACGCTTGCGCACTGCGCGCTCGCGCCCCTGCCCACCGGTCGCTGTCTCCTACAACAGCATCCAGATCGCTGGCGGCTATGGCGAAACATCGATCCCGCGCGGCAATTACGGCTTCATGCGCGACGGACCATTCGGCACTGCGCCAGATTTGCCCGCCTTGCTCAGCGTGCCGCGCGTGCCGGTGCTGGTGATCGAGGGCGCTGCTACTATCCAGGACCTTGGCCGCATCAACCTCGGTTACAAGGAAGGCAACAGGCGCAACTTCGTCGATCTTCCCACCGGGCCGGCAGGCACCGCGCGCGGCTTTCCCTACACCCGCCGCTCGCTCGGCGGCAGCGCCGGCATCACCGGCAACGTGCCGGCGCGGATAGAAAATTTCGTCGAGGTGCAGGAATTCTCCGCCGGCTTTACTATTCCCGTCTTTTACGGCGTTCACGATAAGCTGACTCCTGGGGCTGGGATGGTCCACGACGGCGGACCGGCAATGTGGACCCCCAGGCCTCGGTTCGATCTATTTGTCAGCCCTTTCATCGTTTTTCGCGATCGCGACCATTTCGGGACTGTCGCGATCACCACCCCGGTGATCGCGACCCAGACGCTCGATCAGCGCGTCAACGAGCTTGAGGTGGGTGTCGGTGTGGGCGTCAGTGTGCTCGCCCCACTCGGCGACCGTGTGCGCTTGAACTTCGAGGCCGAGGCCGACATCTATGGTCATTATTACGGCCTGAAATCAATCGAAACGGTCGCCCTGAACTTCGGCCCGCCAGCCGACCGCGCAGCGACCCGTCAGGTCGACGGTAGCAATAACGGTATGGGCTATAGGGGCAGCGTCCGGGGCGAACTTGCTTTCGATCTCTCGGGTCGCCCTGTCGATGGCCAAAGCAGGGGCGGCATCGAGCTGTTTGTCGGCGGCAGGGCCGCCTATCTGAGCGACCGCGCGCAGATCATCAACCCGCTCAACGGCGATTTCATTCTGGCCGGTGGCACCACCAGACTCGGGACGGATAACGCCTTTGACTGGCACGCCTTCGCGGGGATCCGGATCCCCTTTGGGCGACGGTGAAAAAGATGCCCTCCCCGCCGGATGGGCGGGGAGAGTGGCTTTTGGCCTAGCTCTAGGGCTCTGACCCTAGGCCTTGTTCGATTTTAATTGAATCAAAATCTGGATCCAGATTTTTATTTTTCCGTGATTTCTGAGGCGTTCGGCGATGTCACCTCACTGAAATCGCTCTAAGCCGGCAACAAAAGGGCGGCTCCGCCTAGGAACCGCCCTTTCGCTATGCTGTTGTAACCTCGATCAGAAATTGACCGTGGCGCGCCCGTAAACAAAACGGCCGTTAAACCCGAATGGTGAAAAACTGCTGTAAGGCAGGAAAAAGCCGTTGAGGCCATAATTCTGTCCGCCGACAACCCCAGCGCGGACAAGGTCGGGATATTGGTCGAACAGATTATTGGCCCCGACCGCCAGCTCCAGCGCTTCGAGTGGTTTGAAGCGCACTTCCATATCAAAAACCCATTCGGCGCCAAACACCTGATCGCGCGCCGCATCAACACCCGGGCTGGTGACCTCGCCATAACGGTTGCCGCGGGTGGTGAGTGAAAAGGCTCCCAAGTCCCAATCAAGCCCGACATTGATCTTATTGCTCGGCTGACCATCGGTCAGGCGGATCGATTCTTGACGCCCGAACAATGTCAGGCCGGGGAGTGTCGGCAGCACCGCGCGGCTAGTAATCGTCGTGTTGGTCTGGTTATAGCCCGCCGTCAACCGCAAACGCCCCAGGCCAAAATCGGGCACGCGATAGGCGGCAACAATGTCGAACCCTTCGGTACGCGTGTCGATGCCGTTGACGAAAAACTGTGCGGAGGAGATATTGTTGAACCCCGCACCGTTCAACAACGCCGTTACCACCGCGCCCGATAATACTTCGGTAACAACGATGCGGTTGTTGATCTTTATATTGTAATAATCGGCGGTGATGCTGAGCCCATCAACCAGGCTGAAAGTCATGCCGCCCGAAAAGTTAAGCGATTTTTCGGGTTCTAGCGGCCGCGATCCCAACGCGCGGGCGATAGGATCGGAGACGGGGAACACGCCAATTTCGACGAGTGCGCCGTTAATATTACGGGTCTGGTTGGCAGAGAAGAACTGTTGGTGCAAGGATGGCGCGCGAAAACCGGTTGAGACCGAGCCACGGAAACCAAGACCGTCAAACGGCTCAAACCGCGCCGCAAATTTGCCATTCACGGTGCTGCCAAAGTCGGAGAAATGCTCGTACCGACCAGCCGCCTGCAACGTCAGCATATCACTGACGTCGCTTTCTAGTTCGAGATAGGCGGCATAGTTGTTACGCGAAGCATCGACGGCATTAGCCGGACGAAAGCCCGGAAACACCTGTGCGCCTGCTTGGGCCAGAAACGGTGCCGCAGCAAATGGGCCTGCCTGATAGCTTTGCAATTCACCCGCGACGATGCGGAAATTTTCGTTGCGGTATTCGCCGCCGAACGCGACCGAAAGCCCATCGCCGATGCCGACGTCCAGCGTGCGTTGCAGATCGAGATTGAATGTCGTCTGGCCAAAGCGCAAACCGCCCGAATCGAATTTGCGCGCGCTGTTGATCCCGCCAATCGACGGGTTAAAACTATTCTCAACCCCAAACTGGAAACTGTTGCTGCCATAGACAAGGCTCAGGTCATAATTCCAGTCGCTAACCTCGCCGCGGACCCCCGCCGCCGCCGACACATCCTCGATCGTTGAGACGATCAACGGCAAAAATCCGTCGGCATAATAGGGAACAAAGCTCGTCGTCGAGGCCGCAAAATCGCGGTTGCGCGCATCATTGGCGCGGCGATAAAATCCTCCGCTTTCGCCGTCGCGGATATTATAGCTGGCAAAGCCGTACAGCTCGGCCCCCGGCCCGACATCCCAACCACCGTTGAGGAATAAGGCATAGTCGGTGGTCGCCGCATCGCCGAACCGGTGGTTGAAGCGGTTGAAAGTCAGTTCGCGCGGGTCGACATTGGCCCCAATCAGCGGATATTGCTGGCGTGGGTCAGCGGAAGTGCGATTAGTCGTGCCGCGATCCTGAAACTGCGCGGTAAAGTTCAAAAAGGCATTATCGCCCATCGGCAGGCCATAGTTGAACGCCAGCGTCGTGGTGCCACCATCGTTGCGTTCCCGTTCGGTGGTTCCGTTCAGCAGATACACCCCACCCGCCCCGGCGTTGGGGTTGAGCGCGGGCTGGCCGCCCGTGGCGAGTTGCACGCCCGTGGCGTCGATCACACCGGCCATCGTCGTGTGATATTGGCCATAGGTGACCTGCGCACGGCCACCCTCTGAACGGCGCAACTGGATGTTGAGAACGCCGGCAATGGCATCGGAACCATATTGCGACGCCGCGCCATCGCGCAGCACCTCGATCCGCTCGATCGCCAGCGGAGGGATGGTGTTAAGGTCGACCGCAGCAGACCCACGCCCGACCGAACCATTGATGTTGAGGAGCGCCGAGGTGTGGCGGCGTTTGCCGTTGACCAGAACCAAAGTCTGATCCGGCGAAAGGCCGCGTAATGTCGCCGGGCGCAACACATCGGTGCCATCCGCAATCGAGGGCTGCGGGAAATTGAACGATGGCACCAGTTGGTTGAGCAGGCGGTTGACGTCAGTATATCCGCTTTCGGCCAGCGCCTCGCCACCGATGATGTCGATCGGCACTGGGCTGTCCTCGACCGTGCGGTCGGTGCGGCGCGTACCAATAACGATGATCTCTGGGTTGGCCGCAGCGGGCTCGTCAGTAGAAGCCTGCGCAGATGCGACCGAAGGCATGGTGACAAGTGCGAAAGCCAGTGCAGCCATAGATGTGCGAGCGAGCGGGGCGGATATGTTTGACATGTTTCGAGGGTCTCCCTTTGATTTTTGACCATGGCTCGGCGCGGCCCGATGACACCTTGGCCGCATGCCCTTACGGCAACGGGCGCAAGATTGCACATAAACAGTGATTGATTGTGTATTTTTCATGTTCGGTGTAACATTAGAGCAACAATGGCTCGTTTCACGACATTATTATGCAAACCCGTGATCGATGGTCGCAAACAACAGCCCCCTTGCGGCCAGTGACTCCCTGCTGCTAACGCCATCCGCAACATGACCAGTGAAAACGACAACCCGATCATTGACACACCGTTCGACGGCGCCTTGTCCGACCGCTACCTCGTCTATGCCCTGTCAACGATTACCGCACGCTCGCTGCCCGATCTGCGCGACGGCCTGAAACCCGTTCATCGTCGCCTGCTGTGGGCGATGCGCCAGCTCAAGCTGGACCCCGCACAGCCGCATAAAAAATCGGCGCGCGTGGTTGGCGATGTTATCGGCAAATATCACCCGCATGGCGACACCGCCGCCTATGACGCGATGGTCCGCATGGCGCAGGATTTTTCCTTGCGATACCCGCTGGTCGATGGCCAGGGCAATTTTGGTAATATCGACGGCGATAACGCCGCCGCCTATCGCTATACCGAGGCACGGCTGACGCGCGTTGCTATCGATCTGATGGCGGGGCTGGACGAGGGCGCGGCCGATTACAAGCCGACCTATAATGGCGAAGAGCAGGAGCCGGAAATCATGCCCGGGCTGTTTCCGGCCCTGCTCGCCAATGGCGCGAGCGGCATTGCGGTGGGGATGGCGACCAATATTCCGCCGCACAATGCCGCCGAGATACTCGATGCGGCGGGCCTTTTGATAGACAAGCCCGAGGCCGCGCTTTGCGAAATCATGGCCCATGTGCGCGGGCCGGATCTGCCGACCGGCGGTTTGATCGTCGATAATGCCGAGGGCATTGAGGCGGCTTATGCCAGCGGTCGCGGCGGGTTCCGCGTGCGCGCGCGCTTTGCTGATGAGCCAGAGAAAGGCGAGGGGCCCGGGGCCTGGCAATTAATCGTCACCGAAATCCCCTATGGCACCGCCAAGGGCAAGCTGATCGAACAGATCGCCGGGTTGATCGCCGATAAAAAATTGCCGATACTCGAAGATGTCCGCGACGAATCGACCGAAGATGTGCGGATCGTTCTGGTGCCGCGCACGCGCAATGTTGACCCCGAAATTCTCAAGGAAAGCCTGTATCGGCTGACCGACTTGGAAAGCCGCATCTCGCTCAATCTCAATGTGCTCGACGCCACGCGTACCCCGCGGGTAATGGGGCTGAAAGAGGTGTTGGAGCATTGGTTGCGCCACCAGTTCGGCGTGCTCGTTCGGCGAACACAGCACCGGTTGGCGCGCATCGATGATCGCCTGGAATTGTTGGCCGGCTATATCATCGCCTATCTCAACCTCGATCGCATCATCGAAATTATCCGCGCCGAGGACGAGCCAAAACCGGTGATGATGTCCGAATTTCTGCTGAACGACAGACAGGCCGAGGCGATCCTCAATATGCGACTGCGATCGTTGCGCAAGCTCGAAGAAATGGAGCTGGTGCGCGAGCGCGAGGCGCTGGAAAATGAACGTAGCGATTTGCAGGCGCTGCTCGACAGCCCGGCGCGGCAACGCACGCGGATGAAGCGCGATCTGGCCAAGCTGCGCGAAGTCTATGGCCCTGAGACAGTGCTTGGTCGGCGGCGCACCACAATTGCCGAAGCGGCACCCGCACGTGAAATACCGATGGAGGCCATGATCGAGCGCGAGCCCGTGACGGTCATCCTATCCAAACGCGGCTGGATACGCGCTATGCGCAGTCATATCGACGAAGCGGCGCGGTCCAAATTGACCTTTAAAGATGGCGATGACCTGGCCTTTGCTGTTCACGCGCAAACCACCGATAGAATCATACTGGCCGCCCAAAATGGACGATTTTATACGATGGGGGCGGACAAGCTTCCCGGCGGACGCGGCTTTGGCGAGCCCATAAGGTTGATGATCGACATCGAAGACAGCAAGGACGAAGGCGGAAATGTCGTCGCGATGCTCTGTGCCGCGGCGCAGGACAGAATATTGGTGGCGAGCACGAGCGGTCACGGGTTTTTAGTTTCCGTCGCCGATTTGGTTGCCGAAACCCGCAAAGGCAAACAGGTCGTCAACCTCAAAAATGCCAGCCGCTTATCCAGCGTTGTGCCAATTGCCCCCGATCATGATATGATTGCAGCCGTCGGCGATAATCGCAAACTGGTTGTGTTCCCGCTGGCCGATTTACCTGAAATGGCGCGCGGTCAGGGTGTCATGCTCCAGCGTTACAAAGATGGTGGCCTGGCCGATGCCACGACCTTGAAACTCGCCGACGGCCTGAGCTGGGCCATGGGGGGGGATAGTGGCAGGACGCGCACAGAGAGCGATTTAAGTGGCTGGCGAACGGCGCGTGGTGCGGCTGGGCGCATGGCTCCATCGGGCTTTCCACGGGACAATCGCTTCACGCCGCGCTGATAGCTTACTCCCCATGGATTCAGACATTATCTATACCCGCGTTAAGTCCCCAAGCATCGCCATTACCCGCTCGGCGTCGGGAAAATCTTCGGCCACCCATCGCGCCTCTATGGCCTTGAGAATGCGCGCCACCTCTGGCCCACTCGCAACGCCACGGGCCACTATATCCCCCCCTGAAATGGGAAGGTGGGGGACGGACCAACCCGACAAAGCCGCTGTCGTGGCTCCGGCATCCCCCGCCAACAAGGCTCGGTCAATTGCAGCCTCAACCCCAAGCCGATAGGCGATGGCGCGAGGCGCCCGCTCCATGACATTGCTCCGCGCAACCCCTATGCGCTTGCCCGTCCGTTTTGAAAGTTTGAGCCTCCCCGCAACCAATAGGGCTCTGCCCTCATGGCTGGGAAGGAGCGCGATCAGGTGTCGAACCGGATCGGCGGTAATGGCTGCTTTTTGCTCGGCCGCGATCAAAATGGCGACCGCCTCTATCGCGCCTGCGTCGACCTCTGGCAGCATATGCGCAAATAATCCTGTGCCGAGCATCAGGCGCAGGGCGGGGACAGGGTCGTTGAGCGCAAGTAATTTAAGCAATTCGTCGGTGATCCGTTCACGCGACAAGGCCCGAAGGCTCGCCGCTTTTGATGCTATTACGCCCAAAGTTTCCGCATCCGCTCCGCCGCCACCGCCAAAGCGCGCGTGAAAACGGAAATATCGTAATATGCGCAAATGATCCTCGTCAATCCGCGCCGCCGCATCGCCAATGAAGCACAGGCGGCGCACGCCAAGGTCGTCGACCCCGCCCGTGGGGTCTAATATTTCGCCGGTTATCGGGTTGGCATAGAGTGCATTGATCGTAAAATCGCGGCGCGCCGCATCTTCGGCCCAATTTTCGGTAAAAGCGACGGTGGCGCGCCGTCCGTCGGTGGCGACGTCGCGGCGCAACGTCGTCACCTCAAACACTTGACCATCGGCAACGGCCGTAATGGTGCCATGCGCCAGCCCTGTGGGCACGGCCTTTATTCCAGCATCAGTTAATCGCCGAATGACAGCATCCGGCAATATCTGTGTCGCCAAATCCACATCGGTGACTGGCACGCCCGCCAAAGTATCACGGACGGCGCCCCCAACGACAAGTGTCCGCCCCTCTGCGCCGCCGAGCACGGCGAATAGCCGAAGCAAGGCAGGATCGCTACGCCAAGCCGCAGCAGGGAGCGTGGCCGCGCTCACGCCGCCACATCGCGGTTGAGCGCGCCAGGAAAGGCGGACAACCCTAAAATCAGGCTGAGATTGCGGATAATCCCCGCCGTCACGCCCCACACCCGCTCGCCATCGACCATCACCTCCCAATATTGCCGTGTTGCACCCTGCCACAACGCGGATTTACGCTCTAACAGTGCCGGGTCAAAAACATGGTCGCAGCGCGCCTCAAACACATGCGATACCTCGCCCGGGTGGGGCACTAGCGGAAGATCTGGCGGAATAGTCGCGACCACCGGGGTTATGCAATAGCCGCTGCCCGTGCGATAAGGCAGGAGGGCACCGATGATCGTGACGGCGTCGGCGGGCAAGGCGATTTCTTCGTGCGCTTCGCGCAGCGCTGTAGCGATGATGTCAACATCATCAAAATCGGCGCCCCCGCCCGGGAAGGCAACCTGGTCGGGGTGGCTGCGCAAATGCGGTTGCCGCCGCGTCAACAGCAAAGTGGGGTGTGGACGGTCAACAAAGGCAACAAGAACAGCCGCTTGTTTGAACAGGCCGCCATCAGCGGGCGGATAATGCCCTTCGTCCACCACATCGACATCACCTGTTGCATCGCGCAGCCTTTGCCTCAGTCGATCCGCCAATGTCATGTCATATCGCCAATTTTATAGCTGATGTCGCCGCTTGTCACGCGCCCGTCGGCATCGGCCAAATCCGCCAACGCATAATAGACCGACCGGGCCAACCGCGCTTCCAATGGCCGATCAGCCGGCCCGCGCACATGGAGATAGGGCAGCCACCCCGCCGGCCCGTTGCGAACACGCAGGGGGTTTTTCGTTCCGACGACAATGATGTCCCCGGTGTTGAGGCGAAAAATCAGCCGCCCTTGATCGACCCTGAGCTCCACCGCAACAAAGGCGGCATCCTCGACCTCGATCGTCAACTTCTCCGCAGGAGTGACCAGCACATGGGACCCGTCTGCCTCGCGCCGTAAAATGCGGCTGAACAAGCGGACCATGGCGGCGCGGCGTATCTCGCCGCCATCATGAAACCAGCGGCCATCAGCCATGATGCGGATGTCGATCCGCCCGCAATGCGCCGGGTGCCACGTTTCGACAGGCGGCAACTGCTGATCGGCAAAAGCCATAATGTCCGCCAATGTTGCGCGGTTGAAATCAGGGGGCGGCGACAGTTTGACCATGGCGTCAAGCTATTAGGGCACTGCGCACCCAGGCACAATCCGCCCTACCACAGCAGGCGGCAAATGGCCATTGACGGGCCGCGCCAACAGGCGATGCCGCTCGACCGGCCCGGGCATCACCCACTCCGCCGTCGCATCGGCAGTAAACCCAAAAAATCGGCCATAATAGTCGGGATCACCGATCATCATCAGCGCCGCATCCGCGGCACTTTCTGCGGCGCTTAGCAGCGAGCACATCAATGTCCGGCCAACACCCATGCCTTGCGCGTCGGGCATAACCGCGACCGGGCCCACCATGATGAGCGGGCGATTTTCGCCATTTTCAGCAATATGCATTATCGGCCAACTCTGCAACGTGCCCACCAGCCGTCCATTGCAGAAAGCCGCAAAACTGAGATCGCCTATCGCCATCGCCCCTTCGCGGAGGCGGTAGGCCGTGCGCTGAAAGCGGTCGCCGCCAAAGGCCGCGTCCAAAAGCGCCTCAATCTCGATGGGCTCAATGCACGACAAGGGTTTAATCTCGACCAACTTCTGATCCTTCGTTAAGGGGGGCGGCCCATAATCCCAAATGGTGCTAGGGGAAAGAGAGAAGATGAACACCCGACCAGACAGGTTGACGCTTGAGGTCCGCGATCTGGAGGTAGCGGTGCTGACCGGCGTCTATTCCGAAGAGACGCATTTGCCGCAGCCATTGCGGATAAGCGTGACCGCCGAACTCGAACCGTCGGCGCATTACGCACCAGACACGCCGCTCTCGGCATCCAAAAGCTATATGGACCTCAAACATGCAGCATCTGACGCCATCCCATCGGATGTGCATTTCACGCTGATCGAGGCGGTCGCCGACCATATCATCGACACAATATTTTTGCAGGATCCATCAGTATTCTCGACCGAGGTCAGGATCATCAAACTTGCCATAGCAACAGGCGATGAGCGGATCGGCATTACCCTGCGGCGCGCGCGGCCATGAGCACGGCCCAGATTGACCCGCGCCCACTGGCGCTGGTGACGGGGGGGATGCACCGGATTGGCGCGGCCATTGCGGCACGGCTTGCGGACGCCGGATATGACTTGGCGCTGCATTGCCGAACGCATAACCAGCCCGATGCAGCGCTGGCCGCCGCCATCGACCATAATGGCACAGCATGGCAGGGGTTTTGCGCCGACTTGTCGGATGACGGTGCTGCCGATGACTTATACGATGCAGTTGTCGCGCATTTTGGCCGCGCGCCACGCCTGCTCATCAATAATGCCTCATTATTTAGCGAAAGCAGCGCCACCGCCGCCGATGCGCGGCAGCTGAAGCAGACGATGATGGTCAACCTGGCCGCGCCGATACATCTTGCCAAGCGCATGGCCCAAGGCGGCGGGGCGGGCTGCATCATCAACATCCTTGATCAACGCGTCTGTAATCCGGTGCCCGACCAGTTCGACTATAGCATCACCAAACAGGCGCTGTGGCAGGCGACGCGGACGATGGCCCTCGCGCTGGCGCCCAATATTCGCGTCAACGCGGTGGCTCCCGGCCTCACGCTCCCGACGGCGGAGTATACGGCGGAACAGATGGCGCGCGTGGCCGCGCTGATGCCGCTGAAACGATTGCCACACCCAGAGGACATTGCCGATGCCGTGCTCTATCTGGTCAACGCGCACAGCGTAACCGGACAGACCAATTTTGTTGACGGCGGGGCGAACCTTCGCTCGTATGAGCGCGACTTTGCGTATCTCTAGCCGTCAGGATTTGAGGCCAATCTCGCGCAGCCTTTCTTGTAAATAATTGTCGGCGCTGATCGGTTCGGGATAGAGGTTGGGGTGCGTGCCATCGATGCAGCTGGGCAATGTTTCGATCATAAAATCCGAGCGGAAATGCAGAAAAAACGGCATCGAATAGCGCGAATGGCTGGCGCGCCCCTGGTCTGGATTGCGGACACGGTGTGTGGTTGACGGCAATTTATGATTGGTCAGCCGCTGGAGCATATCACCCACATTAACACTGAGCGCGCCAGGCGGCGGCGCGGCGGCAATCCAGCTGCCATCCTTGTCCAAAATCTCCAGCCCCGCCTCTTCGGCACCGAGCAGCAGTGTGATGGTGTTAATGTCCTCATGCGCCTCGGCGCGGATGCCATCGGACGATCCTGAGACCGGCGGATAATGAAGTAACCGCATCACGCTGTTACCATCCTCTATGGTCGGGTCGAACCACCCGGCTCCCAGCCCCAGATACCGCGCCAGACTGTCGAGCAACGCGCCGCCAACACGGTCGAGCTCGGCGAACATCGCCTCATAGGTCTCGCGGAAGCCCGACACTTCTTCGGGCCAGATATTATTGGGCTGCTGTGCCCCCAGCGCGTGCCCTGAGGGCAAATCGCGCCCGACATGCCAAAACTCTTTGAGATCAACATAGGCTGCGCCCTTGGCAATCTCGGTCCCGAACGGCGTATAACCGCGCGCGCCCGACAGGCTGGGGATGTGATATTTGCGCTTTTCCTCTTCGGGGAGCGCGAAAAATTGTTCGGACAATGCCCAGGCCCGCGCGACCAGTGCGTCGTCAATGCCATGATCCTCGACCATCGCAAAGCCAAAGCGGGCAAAGCTATCGCCAAAGGCCTTGGCAAAGGCATCGGGAGAAAGTTTTTGCATCGAAACAAGCGGCACAGAGGCGGTCATAGTATTTTCCTACACAATGGATTCACTGGTGACTAACGCCAAAATCAACACCAAATATTGCGTTACATCAAAAAAACAGCATTAATTCATGCCGATGGGATACCGAAGCGATAGCGTGTCACAAGCAAAGGCGATAGTGGGTTCAACCATGCGGACTGCAACGCCCATTTTTTGTGCCCTGATTATGCTGCTTTACGGCTGTAGCGACGCGACAGAGGATGGTGCGGCACCCGCCAATGCAACCACGACACAGGGCGTTGAGCCGGCCACCATCTCAGCCGCATTCAGCCATTTGCCCGAATTTTCAAAAATAAGAACGCTGCTAAATCGCGGAGGGTTCTCGGCAACCATGGGCGACCAGGCAGCCACGATAACCTTGCTTGCGCCGCGCGATTCAGCCTTCGCTCAGTTGCCTCCAGCGGGCAGAGCCGCCATTCTGGCGATGCCCGCCGAAACCCTGGCGCCAAAATTGCGTGCCATGATGATCAACCGCACGATCCACGCCGAAGAACTGCGAACGCTGATCATCGATAATGGCGGCACTTTATCACTTCCCTCGATGGCCGGAACACCGATCAGCTTTAGGCTCGAGCGCGACCTTTTCATTGCCTCGACTGCGGGGGGCGCAAGCGCAAGCATGGGCAATGCCGATATCGCCACAGGCAATGGGGCAATATATATTCTCGACCATTGGGTTGGTCCAGCGGCATAAGAAAGGGAGCGCGCGCGAATGGCATATTGGCTGATGAAATCCGAACCCGACGCTTATAGTTGGGATGATCTGGTGCGCGATGGTGAAGGAACGTGGGATGGCGTGCGCAACCACGCTGCGGCGCTCCACCTCAAGGCGATGCAGATTGGCGATCAGGCGCTATTCTATCATAGCAATATCGGCAAGGAGGCGGTGGGGGTTATGGAAATAAGCGCTGTCGCCCATCCCGACCCGACCGAACCCGTGGGCACGCGCTGGGTGGCTGTGCGGGTTAAGCCGCTCGCCCCGCTCAATCGCCCGATAGCACTGAGCAGCTTCAAATCTGATTCGGCGTTTGAAAATATGGCGATGATACGCCAGTCGCGCCTGTCGGTATCGCCTGTATCATCAACGGAGTGGGCGCAAATCATGGCTCTGGCGCATATGGCTTAAAGCCAAACCATATCCATAATAGAGGATGATGACCCTCCAATATGCGCTGCATCTTGCATTTTAGTCCATTTTGGCGACACCATGGATCAGCACGCACTTCCTTTCGCCAATATCGCAACATATCGCGATAAATACTATCCAAAAGCGCACCAAATGGGTGGCCAAAACGGGGGGTAATATGGACCAGAATGAGGGCTCGGGCTGGAGCCAGGCAAGATTTGCCAGTGCTCAGCGGCTCAATATCGTTGGCGAGGACGCCTGCCTATGGCCACAATTGGATCGCGCAGCATCGGGGCTGGGAATGGCGATTTCAAGGCAGTCGATGGCGGATTTTCTTGATGATGACCGCTCATTGCCCGCCGACATCAGCTGGGTGACATTGAACAGCGACCCTGGTGCGGATATTCTTGAGGAGATTGCCGCGCGTTGTGATTTTGCCGCGCCGTCGCTTGTGCTTCAACTTAGCGGCACCGCGCTCGACCCCGCCTGGGCCAGATTTGGCGATGTTGATGGCACAGTGCTCACGATCGACCCCAATGAAAGTGAATGCGCTGCAGCGCTGGCACAGGCCATGCGCACCACCAACCCGCATTTCGCAAACACGGTTGATGTGGGTCGCGACAGGCAGATCGACCAATTGCAAGAGGAGGTGCAGCGCATCGCGAGAATGCTCGCGCGCCTGGCGATGGATGACGCCCAAAACGGGGCGTTTTTCGCACCTGATGGCGCGCGCGAACCGGCCAGTCCATTTATTGAGGACAATGTTCGTGCCGCAACCAGCGGCTATCGGGGCCAGTCACCCCAGGCCGTTGTCAGCCCGCGCGATGTGCGCAAACATATCCGCCAACGGCGCTTGCGCGAAGAGTTTTTCCCGGCAGATCTTTTCGCCGATCCTGCATGGGATATGTTGCTCGATCTTTACGCCTCCAAATTGGATCGCGCGCGCGTTTCGGTCTCCAGCCTGTGCATCGCCGCGGCTGTTCCCGCAACAACCGCGCTCCGCTGGATCAAGACCTTATGCGAAACAGGCATATTCCAGCGCGAGGCCGACCATCATGATGGCCGCCGCATTTTTGTCGCGCTATCAGACCAGACAACCGACGCCATGCACCGCTATTTTGCAAGGTTGCAAGAGGTGTAGAGCGTTTTGAGGTCAGATAGCTCCCGGCTCTGGCCTTGGCCAAGGTCAGGGCCCCAGATTAAGGGTTGAAACCCAAAATCTGACGGCTCGCACAAGGCGGAAAAACAAGCGGCTAGAACAGCAGGCACTTGCCAAGCCGCGCAGCGGGTGGCATGGGCCACTCCCCCGCATATAGCCTTTGCGAGTGAGGTGGAACGCCGAACGGCTCGGGAAAGGCGGTATATAATGCGGGGTAGAGGGCGCTTAGCTCAGTTGGTAGAGCATCTCGTTTACACCGAGAGGGTCGGCGGTTCGAGCCCGTCAGCGCCCACCATTTCCATTGACGCTGGTCAATGCGTGCACCTACAATGTAGGCCACAGCAATTGCGAAGAGAATGCAACGATGACCACACACCACAAGGATTGGCCAAATATGGCCGCGACGCTGAGCCCAGCGGTTCGTGAATTGCGGCTGGGATCGCCCGAAACGATGGCGGCGTTCGGCGAGATGGCCAAGGCGGCGTTGGCCCCCAAAGCGCTCGATACCAAGACCAAGGAGCTGATGGCCCTAGCCATCGGGGTTGCGGTGCGCTGTGATGCCTGCCTTGCTTATCATGCCGAGGCCGCGCGCAAACATGGCGCAACGCGCGAGGAAATATCCGAAACACTGGCGCTCGCGGTCTATATGGGCGCGGGACCAAGTGTGATGTATGCGGCGCAGGCGCTCGAAGCATATGACCAGTGGAGCGAAAAGGCGGTGGCTTAAGCTTTTGGGTGAGAGGCCGCCCCGCGCCCCACCCGCCACAGGGTGAACAGCCCCATCGCCATCCACACCACGTTGAGCGCGGCAGAGGGGATCGCGCCATTATAGCCCGAATTGGCGATGAACCCCGCCGCGCCGATCACGTTCATCCATTGATAGGCGCGCGAGCGGCCATCGAGC
>JBEBJX010000043.1:0-17552 GCA_040079655.1 Sphingopyxis sp.
GAGGCAATAGAGGCCGATGAAAGAGAAGCCGGCAAACGAATCAGTGGCGGAACCCAGCGAGAGCGTTTTCTCCGATGATGATGAGGAGGAAGGGCTTGTGCCTGCGGTGCCCGCAGCAACATTGATCCTTTTTCACGAGGAAGAGGGCGTAGCACAGAGCCCACGGATATTGATGGTCCGCCGGGCAAAGTCGATGGCTTTTGCGGCTGGGGCGGCTGTTTTTCCTGGTGGGCGGGTCGATGCGGATGACTATGCCCTGGCGACGCAATTGGCCTCGCGCTTTGGCCATGAATTAGCCGACGCTGCTGCGCGCATTGCGGCGATACGCGAAACATTGGAAGAAACCGGCCTGGCGATTGGGTTGGAGCATGCCGGTGGCGCTGCCGAATTAGCAGCTATGCGACGCGCGTTGTTGGGCGGGGTCGGCCTGTCGCATGTGCTGGAGCAGCATAGCGCACGGCTCACGCTGAGTGCGCTTACGCCGTTCAGCCGTTGGCGCCCCAATTTTACCCATAGCCGCGTATTTGATACGCGCTTTTATATTGCGCGCACCATTGGCCCATTGCCTGATCATGATGTCGATGGTCACGAAAATAGCGAACTGTTCTGGATCAGGGCGCAAGACGCCGTGGCACGCGCCAGAGACGGTCAGTTGCACATGATTTTTCCGACCAGACGCAATTTGGAGCGATTGGCGCAATATGATGATTTTGCAGCCGCGCATGGCTCGACTCATATTTTTCCGTCGCGGCGAATCACGCCATTTATAGTCGATCGCGATGGCGAAAAGCACTTGTGTATCCGTGATGACTGCGGCTATCCTGTGACTAGCGAACTTTTAGACAATGCAATGCGCGATTAGAAGTTTGCTAACCTTTTCAATTTAGGGCATTTCGCGAACGGTGTTGTGTCTATGTAACTGGACTATGAAGCCATTCGCCCGTTTTGGTGGAAATGTTACATTATGCCCTTGCGCTTTCTGGTCAACATGAATAGTAAGAGCAAGTAAGGCATTTATAGGGCGAGGGTTGAGCGTCTGGCAATACCCTTGTTGATTTTTTAACGCAGTTGCCAATGGAGAATATCATGAAGTTTGTTAAGAAAGCGGTTGTTGCTGCTTCCGTAATCTCGATGGCGGTTGCGCCTGTTGCTGCTTCGGCTGCCCAACCACAATTTGATGGCGTTCGCGCTGACACAGAAGTTGACGGCGCTGCCTTTGGTGGTGCTGCCGGCGGCTCGTGGCTCCTGCTTCTTCTTGCTGGTGCTGCCATTGTGGCTGGTATCGCAGTTGCGGCTAACGGTTCGAACAACAACCCAACCAGCCCATAGTTGGTTAGCCCATTTGGCTAAGGCCTGGGCTAATACTAGAGTTTTGAAAAGCCTCTCTGCCCCGCAGAGGGGTTTTTCTTTGTTCAAGTGGCAGTGACCAAATAGTCAGGCATAGCCCATATCATGGTTTGGTGGCTTTGACGTTGTTTGAGCATAGCTCTGCGCGTTATTATGGCGCTGCAAACGCCCTTTGATGCTGTAACACAGGCAGGCGGGACCGGACCTCATCGACCATGGAAAGGTCGATATCGATGATCGATAGCGCCGCGTTGATGCCCGCATCGAATATGATGGTTCCCCACGGATCAACGACCAAGCTGTGGCCATATGTCTGACGCCCATCGGCATGGGTGCCGCATTGTGCTGCGGCAATGATGAAACACCCTTGCTCAATGGCGCGAGCACGCAGCAATATGTGCCAATGCGCTTGACCTGTTGGCACGGTAAAGGCTGATGGGACGACAATCACTCGCGCTCCGCTGCCCGCTAAGGCGTTGAAAAGCGAACTAAATCGCAAATCATAACAGATGGTCAGGCCCATAGCGCCGAGCGGGGTTTGAACGATGACTGCGGCCTCTCCGGGCGCATAGGCCGAGGATTCGCGCCAACTTTCGCCTGTCGGCAAGTCTACATCGAACAAATGGATCTTGTCGTATCGCGCCTGAATGATACCAAAATTGTCGATCACCAGCGATCGGTTGCGCCATTTCCCTGCGCCTACGCCTGTGTCATCCAACACAGGGAGTGACCCGAGGTGAATCCAAATCGCATACTCAGCTGCGGCTTTTTGTGCTGTTGCGATGAAGGGGTTGTCGGCTTCGTGCCTGATATGGCGCGCGGCGCGGGCGCGGTCACGGTCTATCATCCCCGACATTTCTGGCGCAAACAGCATGCAAGCACCCTGTTTCGCAGCATCCTTCATGGCGCTGCACAGCATGTCGGCATTCCCCATTGGGTCGATGCCACTCGTCATCTGATATAGTGCGATGCGCATTGCGCTGCCTCTCCTCCTTTGGCTTCGTGATGCTATGCAGAATGGGTTTTTACCCTTACCCTATGGCGGCTTATTCAGCGAAGCGAAAGATTGCGGCAGTATGAACGACGATATGAAAAACCTCATCCACCGTTCTTCCAGTCGCCGGGGTAATAGTGCCCGTCAATTGGCTTCGCTGTTGCTGGGTGCAACTTTGCTGTGCGCCACATTCGCCACAGCACGGAATGCGCCGCGCCAACCTCCCGTTGCCTCTTCGGTCACTCCGCCCGCCGCAGCGGTTGATCATCGCGCATGGTTATATGAAGGAAGCGATATTCCCCATGATGCGGGCTGGCAGTTTGGAACGCTGAGCAATCGGCTGCGCTTTGCGGTGAGGCGTAACGGCGTTCCCCCGGGGCAGGTGACCATAAGGCTGCGCGTTGATGCCGGGTCATTGATGGAACAGGGGCAAGAGGCGGGCTGGGCGCATTTAATCGAGCATCTCAGCTTTCGCGAATCGCGCTATTTGGCGAGCGGAGAGGCGCGGCGACAATGGCAGCGATTAGGAGTGAGCTTCGGTAGCGATACCAATGCGTCGACTGGGCAAACATCGACCATCTATCAGCTCGATATACCCGCAGCGACAGCGGAATCTCTGGCGACGAGCATGCGCTATCTTTCGGGGATGATCCGCAGTCCGGTGTTGAGCGATGCGACCGTTAATGCCGAACGCCCCATTGTTGTTGCCGAGCGCCGTGAGCGTGACGGACCAGAGTTTCGCATAGCCGAAGCAGGCCGTGCGCATATATTCGCCGGGCAATTGATTGGCCAGCGCTCAACAATCGGCACGGAAAGCTCGCTTACCGCTGCCAATGGTGCGGGCATTCAGGCATTTCATCAACGCTGGTATCGCCCTGAACGCGTGGTCATAGCAATTGCGGGCGATATGGACCCGGCTATATTCGAGCAAGCGATTGTGGCCAATTTTGCGGATTGGCGCGGCACGGGGCTTGCTCCCATCGAGCCTGACTTTGGTCGACCGGATCCAAGCCAGAGCGCGACGCGTATGATTGTCGAGCCATCGCAACCGATGGTGGTGCAGATGCTCACGCTGCGCCCATGGCAGCGGGTGACCGACAGCATCGCCTATACCCAGGGGTTAATGATGAACTCGCTGGCCAGCCAGATTGTTAATCGCCAGTTGGAAGAGCGGGCCCGAAGCGGGGGGCATTATCTTGCCGCGCAAATCAGCAGGGATAAGCCTGATCGATCCGCCGACATAACCGGACTATCGGTTGTGCCGATCAATAATGATTGGGAAGGCGGGCTGAATGACGCCCGCTCGGTTATCGCCACCGCTATGGCTACGCGGCCCACGGAGGCCGCGATTGCGCGCGAATTTGCCGAGGTCGAAACCTACCTCACCAGAGAATTGGCCAACGCTCAAAATGAGCCCGGCACCAAGCAGGCCGATGATTTGCTCGACGCCGTTGATATTGGCGAGACGGTGACATCACCAGATCATGCGCTCACTATTTGGCAATCTCTGCGCCCGCTTGTGACGCCAGCCGAAATGCAGCGGCGCATCATTGCGCTGTTCGAGGGCGATACGCATCGCTTTTTGCTGATTAGCCCCACCGCCGTAGCCAATGGCGAGCAAATGTTGAGCGCCGCCGCCGCGCGCCCGGCCACATTGCTTGCGGCGAGCGACGCAACAGAGCGCCAGCTAAGCTTTGCCGATCTGCCGGCGCTAGGTCGCCGGGGAACATTGGTTTCGCGTGCCCCCGTCGAACGATTTGGGATGGAACGGATGGAATTGTCGAATGGCGTCACGGCGCTGGTTCGCAATATTGATATCGAACCCAACAAGATCAGGGTATTGGTTCGATGGGGCGGCGGGCGGCGGGCCTTGTCTCCTGCTCGGCCAAACCTATTGTGGACAGGCGCTGGCGCGTTGATTGAAAGCGGGGTTGGCCCGTTCGATCAAAGCGCGCTGGATCGATTGGTCAATGGCCGTCAAATCGGCATGGGTTTCGATGTCGATGACGATGCGTTTGAGCTTAGCGCCGAAACGCGCCCCGAAGATTTTGCCGATCAAATGCGATTGTTGGCGTCGAAATTATCGTCACCCGGGTGGCAGGCTTCACCCGTTCAGCGTATCCGTTCAGGGCGGCTGTCGAGCTATGATCTGATCCGCAATTCGCCAATGGCAGTTATGGAAAGCGAGCTGGATTCGCTGATTTATTCGGGTGACCGCCGATTTGCCCCACCGACGCGCGCCGAAGTGGAAGCGCTGACTCCGCAGTCATTCCGGGCGTTTTGGGAGCCTTTGTTGCGCCAGGGACCGATAGAGGTGCAGATTTTCGGCGATTTATCGCGCGTCGATTTGGAAGGCGTAATGCTTGACAGTTTCGGGGCGTTGGCCCCACGCCGCGCCGCTGCCATGGCGACAGGCGGTAATGATGTGCGGATAGTTGCTGTACCAGCCACGCCCATCATTTCCCGGCACACGGGCGGCGACAGCCAGGCAGCGCTTGTGTTGGCCTATCCGACGATTGGCGGCGCGGAGACAGTCCGCCTATCTCGGCAGCTTGATATATTGGCGGCGATATTCAATGATCGGCTTTATGATCGGCTGCGTGATCAAGGGGGGGCGAGTTATAGTCAGGCGGTAACGAGCCATTGGTCTGAAGATTTCGCACATGGCAGTTATCTGTTCGTTGGCGGGTTGGTTAGACCGCAAGACAGCCATTTAATGGCGAGCGCCGCGCGTGAAATTGCGGCTCAACTTGTTGCTCAACCGGTTTCGAACGATGAATTGCAACGCGCCATTGGCCCCGCCACCGAGCAAGTGGTTCGGGCCTCATCTGGCAATGTTTTCTGGATGTATCAGACCGAAGGTGCCACGCGTGACCCGCGTCGTTTTGCGGCCTTGCGGACATATCTTACCGACCTGAATAGTGTTACGGCAGCGGACTTGCAATCGCTCGCGCGGGCTTATCTGTCGCCAGAACGCGCAATCCCAATCCTGATCCTGCCGCGTGATGCGCCCGTTCCGCCGCTGGGCAGCCAGGCTTCGATTAGCGCTGTGCGATAAGGTTTTGGTTTATGACACCCCGTGTCGTTTAGCATGGCGCGGGCGGGGCGGAGCATTGAGTTCGCCTTGTTCGACGATAGTGCGGCGCACCTGGGCGCGGTGATCGTGGACAGACGCGATCACAGGGCCGACAGCAATGCCGATATCCACGAGCAAAGCTTCGGCCATTTGCAATGATCCTTCGAGCGCTTCGGGAACGGCATCGGTCGCGCCTGCCCTGTAAAGTGCGGCCGCCTCTGCGCTGTCATGCGCGCGGGTGATGATGGGCAGGGCGGGATAGCGGGCGCGGAGTTTGCGCACCAGCCGCAATTGTTGCGCGGGGTCGTCCATCGTCAACACCGCCGCAGACATTGCCATATTGGTAAAGCGATCGAGAAAGCGCGCACGCGCGGCATCACCGAACTTGACATTATAGCCATGTGCGCGGTGCCTTGCGACCGCATCAACATCGGCATCGACTGCCAGATAGCGCTGATCATGGCGGGTGAGCATATCGGCAATAATTTGCCCCACCCGGCCAAAGCCGATGATGAGCACGCTCGGCACTTGTGTTTCGACGGCGGGTTCGGCCATCGCCGCCATGTCGATCCGTCGCGCTATGCTGTGCCCCAGCTTGGCGAGTAACGGCGTGATGGTGAGGCCGATGGCGGTGACGACTTGCCAGAACGCCGCCGTTTCCGCTGCAACAACACCCGCCTGAACCGCCGTACCGAGCACGATCAATGTGGTCTCGGATGGGCTGCCCATCAGCACGCCGACCTCGGCCGCAGTGCCGCGCCGCGCCCCCGCCCACATCAGTAAATAGGCGGTGACCAGCGCTTTGATCGTCACTACGCCAACCACCGCGAGCGTTACCACCTGCCAATTGGCGAGTATCGCCGCCACATCGACCTGCATCCCGACCGTGAGCAGGAATACACCAAGCGCGAGCCCTTTGAACGGTGAAATGATATTTTCAACCTCGGTATGATAGTCGGTTTCGGCGATCATCAACCCCGCGAGCAGCGCGCCGACGATCGGCGACAGGCCGACACTGGTGGTGGCAAGCGCAGCGGTAATGACGACGAGCAGGCTTGCGGACAGGAACAGCTCGGGGTTCTTGGCCCGCGCGGCCTGAGCAAATAGCGATGGCAGCAGGAACCAGCCGGCCAGCGCAAGGCCGATGACCATCGCCGCCCCCTGCCAGGCGATGGTGAACAGTGATGCAGCAGCGCTACCTCCTGCGCTAGGGGCGAGCGCGCCGAGGATGAAGATGATCGGCACCAGTGCCAGATCCTCGAACAGCAACATCGCAAAGGCATTTTGCCCGACACGGCTTTTGGTGCCGGCGATCGGGAGCACCAGGGCGGTCGAGGAGAGGGTGAGCGCGAAGCCAAGGCCGAGCGCCGCGCCCCACCCCTCGCCCGATATGGCGAGCGCCAGCGCCAGCGCGATGCCGCCGCCAAATAGCTCGCCCGCACCGATGCCGAACACGCGGCGGCGCATCGCCCACAGCCGCTTGAACGACAGCTCGAGCCCGATTGAGAAGAGCAACAGGATGATACCTAACTCTGCGAAGGGGGCGATCGCTTCGGGGCGCGAAATGGTGATGCGCGCCAGCCACGGGTAATCGCCCGCCAGCCGCGCCAGGCCGTATGGGCCAACCGCGATGCCGACCAGGATGAAGCCGATGACGGGCGTGATCCGCAGGCGCGCGAACGCCGGGATGATAACCCCCGCCGCGCCCAAAATAATCAATGCGTCGGTGACGCTGGTGTTGGCAAATCCCGCTTCCATGGCGGGGGGTTTAACCTAACCGATAATGAAATGCGAGAGGCCGAACAACCCCTCAGCGATAGGTCAGGCGGATGCGGGTTTCATTGTCGATTACGCGGTCGTGGAGCAGCGGGCGAAAAGCGCTGCCGTCGGGCCGCACGTCGAATGCTGTCGTTCCCGCCGTTGCCGTCGCAATCAGGCGTTCCGAGCGATAATATATTGCTACCCGGCGGCTGCCGCAGCCGCCGATTGCACCGAACATCGCGCGCGTAAACACGCTCATCTCATTATTGACAAAGGCCCAGTAGACGCGGCACATCAGCCGCGCATCGCCCATCCGCATGTCGGCGTCGCTGCCGCCGGGTGAAAAGGTCTGTGGCCGGATACGGATCTGTCGTCGGCCGGCGTTGGTTTGTAGCCGCCAGTTGCCATTGAGGATGCGCTCGGCGGGCAGCGAGAATTCGCCTGCTGCATCAATAGGCAGGTCAATCCGCTCATCGCCGCTGACCAGCCTGATTTCCAGTCCTTCCGCCTCCGCCACCGGGATCACCCGCCAGGTCAGTGTTGCTTGCGGCGCATATTCGTTGCGATGCGTATTGAATGCGCGCACGGCATCGCGCAGCTGATCGGCGGTTAGCCGATAGCCGCGCGTCCCCATACCGGTAACGACGATGTCCTCGCCATCGGCAATGGGTGTTTCGGTGGTTGTGGTGGTTGCGCCTTCTGCCTGCGCCTGTGCAGACAGAGTCACCGCGCCGCCCATCAGCATCAGCGCGGTCAGCGCGGTGCGAAGGATCAACCCCACGCCCCCATCGCGGTCTCCAGATTGACGCGGACGCTTTCGAAAAACTGTTCGGTGGTTTGCCAAGGCTGATCGGGGCCGATCAGGATCGCCAGATCCTTGGTCATATTGCCCTGCTCGACCGTTTCAATACACACGCGCTCCAGTGTTTCGGCGAAGCGCACCACATCGGGGGTCTCGTCGAACTTGCCGCGGAACTTGAGGCCCCCCGTCCAGGCAAAGATCGACGCGATCGGGTTGGTCGAGGTAGCCTTGCCCGCCTGATGCATGCGGAAATGGCGGGTGACGGTGCCGTGCGCCGCCTCGGCCTCGACCGTTTTGCCATCAGGCGTCATCAGGATCGAGGTCATCAGGCCCAATGAGCCAAAGCCCTGCGCGACCTGATCTGACTGGACATCGCCGTCATAATTTTTGCACGCCCACACGAACTTGCCCGACCATTTGAGCGCGGATGCGACCATGTCGTCGATCAGGCGGTGTTCGTAGGTGATGCCGACCGCGTCAAATTGCGCCTTGAAATCGGCCTCGAACACTTCGGCGAATAGGTCCTTGAAGCGGCCGTCATAGGCCTTGAGGATGGTATTTTTGGTCGAAAGATAGACTGGCCATTGACGGTTGAGGCCATAGTTGAGCGAGGCGCGGGCGAAATCGCGGATCGAATCGTCGAGATTGTACATCGCCTGTGCGATGCCGGCGCTTGGGAAGCGGAACACTTCCTCGTCGATGACGGTGCCGTCGTCGCCCTCAAACACCAGCCGCAGCTTGCCGGGCCCGGGGACCAGATAGTCGGTCGCCTTATACTGATCACCAAAGGCATGACGGCCAACGACAATCGGGTCGGTCCAGCCGGGAATGAGGCGCGGCACGTTTTTGATAACAATCGGTTCGCGGAACACGACGCCGCCCAGGATGTTGCGGATCGTGCCGTTCGGCGATTTCCACATTTTTTTGAGGTTAAACTCTTCGACCCGCGCTTCATCTGGAGTGATGGTCGCGCATTTGATGCCGACGCCATGTTGCCTGATGGCATTGGCCGAATCGACGGTCACCTTGTCTGCGGTGGCGTCGCGATGCTCGACGCCCAAGTCGTAATAATGCAAGTCAATGTCGAGATAGGGTTTGATCAAGCGTTCGCGGATCCATTCCCATATGATCCGTGTCATTTCGTCGCCGTCAATTTCGACGACGGGGTTTTTTACTTTGATCTTGGCCATGCTCGCGGACCTTTTGCTGCTTTGGATAGGGTGATTATGTGAAAGTCGACCTGCCTTAGGCAAAGCATGCGTCGGGCGCAATATCAGTGCGGTTATTCAGGCCGTTGTGCCATCGCGACGTAAGCGCTAGGGTGGCGCTCCCTTCGTCGCCAAGAAAGACCTCATGACCTTACCTGCCCATGCCAATACCCCCGGTTCCATTGCCAAATGGCGGTGGCCCGCCGTCCATGCCGAAGGCCGACCATTCATCCTGATTTCCGCCGTGATTACGCTGTTTTTTGCCTGGATGGCATGGGAAACTCTAGCGTGGCCCATGCTGGGTATCACCGTTTGGGTCGCCGCTTTTTTCCGCGATCCGGTGCGCGTCACGCCGCAGGACGAGGCGTTAATCATCGCGCCCGCAGACGGCTTGATCACCCAGATTGCCGAAGTGCCCCCGCCGCCCGAATTGGCGATGGATGGCGCGTTGGGAGGCACGCTGGTGACGCGGGTCTCTATTTTCATGAATGTGTTCGATGTCCATATCAATCGCGCGCCGATTGCCGGCACGGTGACGCATCGCCACTATATTGCGGGGGCGTTTATCAACGCCGACCTCGACAAAGCGAGCGAGGATAATGAGCGCCAGCATTTCCTGATCGAGCGCGCCGACGGCCTGAAGATTGGTTTCACCCAGATTGCCGGGCTGGTTGCACGGCGGATTGTTGCGCATGTGCGGCCCGGTGATGTCGTTGTGGCGGGACAGCGGATCGGCCTGATCCGTTTCGGCAGCCGGGTTGATGTTTATCTGCCCGCCGGAACATTTCCGCGTGTGCTCAGCGGACAACGCACCGTTGCCGGCGAGACTGTGATCGCCGAGATTGGCGACAGCATGAAGCGTATCGGCTTTGGGCAGTAGCGATATGGGCAATGAAGAGGCGGGCAATGAATGGGATCGGGAGGATCGCGAGGATCAGCCCAACCGGCCAATGCGCCGCGTAGGCGGTATCCCGCTGCGCGCCTTTGTCCCCAATGCCATCACCGCAATGGCGCTGTGCTTTGGCCTGTCGGGCGTGCGCTTTGGCTTGGCGGGGCAGTGGGAATTGGCGCTGGGCTCGATTGTGTTCGCCGGCTGCCTCGATGGTATAGATGGGCGGATTGCGCGACTGCTCAAGGCCAACAGCCGTTTCGGTGCCGAGCTTGATTCGCTGTCCGATGTTATCGCCTTTGGGGTCGCTCCGGCGGTCATCATCTATCTGTGGAGCCTCGCCGCCGCACCCAAATTTGGCTGGACAGCGGCGCTGTCTCTGACCGTCTGCTGCGCTTTGCGCCTCGCGCGGTTTAACGCCAATATCGATGTGGCGGAACAGCCGCATAAGTCGGCGGGGTATAACACCGGCGTCCCTGCGCCTGCGGGTGCGGGGCTGGCCTTTGCCCCCGTTTATCTGTGGTTCGTTACCGATATGCCATTGTGGCGCGAATGGTGGCTGGTGATGCCGTGGGTGATCTTTGTCGCTTTTTTGATGATCGCCAGCATCGCCACCTATAATTGGAGCAGCATTCGCCTGCGCCGCGAATGGCGGATTGCCGCGATTGCCTTTGTCGGGCTGACCAGCGCCGCGCTCATCACCGCGCCTTGGCCGACACTGCTCGCCATCACCGCCGCTTATCTGGGCTCGATTCCGTTCAGTATCCTGTCGTATCGCAAGGTTAAGGCTGCCCGGCGCGGATAGCCGCGCTGCGGCCGTGTCAGATCGCAATCGGCCGTGTCAGATCGCGGATGATCGATGATAGCGCCACCATGCCCAGTGCCAAAAATGCTGCCGAAACGAGTAAGTGAACCATCATATCCTCCTGACTATAGCTGAATGTGCAACCGCATATTTCCGACGATTTTGCCCATATGTTCACTATATGTTCCATTTCAAAAGCCCTGTCAAGGGGCCTATTGATTTCTATCAATGACGCGTGGGTGAAAGTTGCTATCGTCTCGCAATGGCTTGTGATGGGCGACGTATTGCTGTGACTTGCCTGTGCGTTGCGCCTGTAAGGGACGAGGATAACCTCATGACCGAGAAATGCTGCAACGGGTGCTCTTGCGACAAGCTGGGCATCGTCCATTGCGCGGTGACGGGCGGCGTAGCTTTGGGTATCATTTACCTCGCTTGTTGGCTGGGAGCAGCTTTCACGGCCATGCCAGTGACGCATAGTTTGATTACCTTCTTCACCACCGCCCCGATGACCTCAACCACTGCGCTGGCCGTGGGGTTGTGCTGGTCGCTGATATTTGGGGCGTGGTCTGGGCTGGTTCTGGCGTTAGTGAGCAATTTTGTGTCACGCTTCACGCGGCCTTCATGACGGTTTGAAGCGGCTGACGCTCTGGTCAAACATTGCTATGCAAGGATTGCAAATGGTTACGGGAGGCCTTATCACTTTACGTATGTGGAGACGCATTTTCGCAGTGCTTGCGCTGTTGGCGGTGGCGATGATGCCGATGATTTCGGCTGCCCCGGCCTTTGCGGCCCAGCCAATCTCGGCCATGCATTGTCAGGGCATGGTGGGTCAGGACGAGGATGGTCGCTCGTTGCCGCAGTCTGGGCAGGACGTGGCGCATCGCGCCTGTGCCCTCGCCTGTGCCTCCACCTGTTCGATGATCCTTTCGCCACCCGCCGCAACGCGCGCGCGTGAACCCAAACAGGGCGATATGGTCGTCGCGCCGCTGGTGGCCGCGCTTGATGATAAGACACTGGCGGTTGAACCACCCCCTCCACGGTGATTGGGAAGAGCTATCCCATTCATTTTTTCAATTTACCGTGGAGTAACGATCATGAAACTGATTTTGACCGCGATGGCCCTGACCATCGCAGCGGCCATCGCAACGCCCGTGGCCGCCCTTGCCGGCCTGACATCACCATCGCATGCACCGGTTCCGCATGGGGGGCAGGCTACACCTACTGCACCCGCAGCGGACCCCCATGCCGGGCATGCTGGGCATGCACAGGGGCAGGGGCAGGGCCAAACCCCCGTAGAAGGGGCGCCGGCTGGTGGCCCGGCTGGTGGCCCGGCTGGTGGCCCGGCTGGTGGAATGGCGCACCATGCGGGCATGGCCTGTTGCCATCACGAAGCTAGGCAAGGCGCGGAAAATGGCGCGGAGGCTCCGGCGACGAGCGGCTGTTGCTGCCGTTGTCACCATGGCGAGGGTGCTGGCCCCGGCGACCCCGGCGCAGGCGCGGACCATGGCGCTCCGGCTGACGCCTAACATAGCGGCTAGGGCCTGAGTGAGCGGGGGGAGGGCGGTGTCCGCCGCCTTCCCCTCTTGCATTGCCCGCAAACCCTCGCTAAAGGCGCGCCTTCATTCCACATGGTGGGCGCACATCCCGGTGCCGAGCGGCGTTAGCCTTTCGGTTCTTGCCTGCCAGAGGATCAACCGGAAAGGAACTACCCTATGGCGGCACCCGTCGTTACTTTGCAGCATTTGATCGAGGCCGGCGCACATTTTGGCCACCAGACCCACCGCTGGAATCCGCGGATGAAGCCGTATATTTTCGGCGAGCGCAACGGCATCCACATCCTCGACCTGTCGCAGACCGTGCCCTTGTTCGCACGCGCGCTTGAGTTTGTGCATTCGACCGTTCAGGCGGGCGGCAAGGTGTTGTTCGTCGGCACCAAACGCCAGGCACAAGGGCCCGTTGCCGATTATGCGCGCGCATCTGGCCAGCATTTCGTCAACCACCGCTGGCTCGGCGGAATGCTGACCAACTGGAAAACCATCGCCAATTCGATCAAGCGGATGAAGGCGCTTGAAGAGAAGCTGGCCGATGGCGCGAGCGGCATCACCAAAAAGGAAGTGCTGCAGCTGACGCGTGAACGCGACAAGCTCGAATCCAGCCTGGGCGGTATCCGCGACATGGGCGGCATTCCCGATGTCATGTTCGTGATCGACGCCAACAAAGAAGTGTTGGCAATCAAGGAAGCCAACACGCTGGGTATTCCGGTTGTCGCGATCCTCGATTCGAATGTATCGCCAGACGGCATCGCCTTTCCGGTTCCCGCCAATGATGACGCGGCACGCGCTATTCGCCTCTATTGCGGAGCGATTGCTCAGGCCGCGACCAAGGGTGGACAGGGCGCTGCTGCTGCGCGCGGGGTTGATTTGGGTGCAATGGAAGAGGCCCCGATCGAAGAAGCGCTGATTGAAGAGATTGTCGTGGCCCCTGTGGCCGAAGACGAAGCTCCCGTTGCTGTTGTGGCGGCCGAGGAATTTGTCGCGACGGTTGAAACCGAAGTGGTTGTTGAGGAGGAAACACCTGCCACAACCGAGCCCGCCGCCGAGGAAGCCCCTGTGGCAGAAGCCGTCGCAGAAGAAGCGCCTGCTGTTGAGGCAGAGCCCGCCGCCGAGGACAGTGTGACTGAAGCGCCCGCTGCGGAAGCGTAAAACGACATCACTCATTCCCGCTCGTCCTGAGTGGGGCTGAGCATGGCGAAGCTCCGTATCGAAGGAGGCCCATACGCGGCCCTTCGATACGCCATTTCGTCAAACTCAATGGCTACTCAGGACGAACGGCAATTCAATTTTCCGTTCGAAAAGGAAACCCAAATGGCTGAGATAACTGCTGCCACCGTCAAAGATCTGCGTGATCGCACTGGCGCTGGCATGATGGACTGTAAAAAAGCGCTGGCCGAGACGAATGGCGATACCGAAGCCGCTGTCGACTGGCTGCGCACCAAGGGCCTTGCTGCCGCCGCCAAAAAGGCCGACCGCGTTGCCGCCGAGGGCCTAGTTGGCGTGGCGACACGCGGAACACGCGGCGCATTGGTCGAAGTGAATTCGGAAACCGATTTCGTTGCCAAGAACGAACAGTTTCAAGATTTTGTTCGCGCCGTTACCGATGTTGCGCTCGCCAAGGGCGAAGCCAATGTCGAAGCGCTCAAGGGCGAGGCGATTGAAGGCGGCAGCGTGGACTCGGTGCTGACCAACAATATCGCTACCATTGGTGAAAATCAGGCGCTGCGCCGCGCCGCTATTGTCGAGGTCAAGCAGGGCGCGGTCGTCTCCTATGTCCATAATGCTGCGGCGCCGAACATGGGCAAAATCGGCGTGCTGATCGGGCTTGAAAGCTCGGCCAGCGAAGAGGCGCTAATGGCATTGGGCAAGCAATTGGCTATGCATGTCGCCGCCGCCAACCCGCTGGCGCTCTCTGGTGACGCGCTCGACCCGGCGTTGATGGCCCGCGAACGCGCGATTGCCGAGGAAAAGGCCGCCGACAGCGGCAAACCAGCCGACATCATCACCAAGATGATCGACGGCGGCATGGCCAAGTTCCGCAAGGACAATGCGCTGTTGTCGCAGGCGTTCGTGATGGACGGCAAGACACCCGTCGCCGAAGTGATCGCCGCTGCGGGCAAGGATGCCGGCGCGACCATCACGCTCGCCAGCTTTGTGCGGATGCAGCTGGGCGAAGGCATTGAGAAAAAGGAAAGCGACTTCGCCGCCGAAGTCGCCGCCGCCGCCGGGGTTTGACCCGCTGATTATGTGTTAGGGGAAGGGGGTTTCGGCCCCCTTTTCTTTGTGCCGCTGCATCGCTACTGTCGCGTCACTTCACTTCACTCCAGCCAGCAAGGCCAACCATGCCCGCAAAATCCTATCGTCGTATCCTGCTCAAACTGTCAGGCGAAGTGCTGATGGGCGATCAGGGGTTTGGCATTGATACCGAAACCGTCGCGAATATGGCCGCAGAGGTCAAGGCGGCGCGCGACAGCGGGCTACAGGTCTGCCTCGTCATCGGCGGCGGTAATATCTTTCGCGGAATTGCGGGCGCGGCCAAGGGGATGGACCGCGCACAGGCGGACTATATGGGGATGTTGGCGACGGTGATGAACGCGCTCGCCATGCAAAATGCGCTCGAACAGCAGGGCGTGCACACGCGGGTGCAATCGGCGATCCAGATGGATGCAGTGTGCGAGCCGGTTATCCGCCGCCGCGCCGAACGCCACCTTGAAAAGGGGCGTGTGGTGATTTTTGCGGCTGGGGTAGGCAGCCCCTATTTCACGACTGATAGCGGTGCCGCACTGCGCGCGGCCGAGATGGGCTGTGACGCGCTGTTCAAAGGGACATCGGTCGACGGGGTTTATGACAGCGATCCTAAGAATAACCGACAAGCAAAGCGTTATGATACAGTGAGCTACGACACAGTCTTAGCAGATAATCTGAAGGTGATGGATGCCAGCGCCATCGCCCTGTGCCGCGACAGCAACATCCCGATCATCGTGTTCAATATCCGCGAACCGGGCAATCTGGCGCGGGTTTTGGCGGGTGAGGGCGTGTCAACTTTAGTTGGGGCGCGTGACCGCGCGGGGGTCGGCGCAGCGTAATTTTAGGAGGGGGAACCCATGGCAAAATATGACAAGAGCGATGTTGAACGCCGGATGACGGGCGGGGTGGAAGCGCTCAAGCATGACCTGGCTGGCCTGCGCACTGGTCGCGCCAATGCCGGCATGCTCGACCCGGTGACGGTCGAGGTTTACGGCGCACACATGCCGATCAACCAGGTTGCATCGGTGACGGTGCCAGAGCCGCGGATGCTGTCTGTGCAAGTATGGGACAAGGCTAATGTTGGCGCGGTGGACAAGGCGATCCGCTCGGCCGGACTTGGCCTCAACCCGATTATGGATGGGCAGACGCTGCGGCTTCCCATTCCCGATATGACGCAAGAACGGCGCAAAGAACTGTCCAAACTCGCCGGCCAATATGCTGAAAAAGGGCGGATTGCGGTGCGCAATGTGCGGCGCGACGCCAATGAAATGCTGAAAATTGACGAAAAAAAGGGCGAGATTAGCGAGGACGAGCAGAAGAAGCTCGAAACCGAGGTGCAGAAGATGACCGACAAGGCGATTGCCGACATCGACGCGGCGGCGCATGCTAAGGAACAGGAAATTTTGGGGCAGTGATGATGTGCCGTTTCGATCATGTGCTCCGGCGCAGGCCGGAGCTTTGGCCGAATTGCGATGCAGCGAGCCTCCAGCGCTCCGGCCTGCGCCGGAGCACAGCCGCGCCCTTTCCCATTCTTTCTACATGACCAAGCACCCCGCCCACCCAAATCAGCCAAAGCACGTCGCCATCATCATGGACGGTAATGGCCGTTGGGCAAAAAAGCGCCTGTTGCCGCGCGTCGCCGGGCACAAGGCCGGGGTGGAGGCGGTGCGCGCTATCGTGCGTGCGGCTCAGCGTATGGGGCTGGAGGCGCTGACCCTCTATGCCTTTTCCAGCGAGAATTGGAAACGGTCGGAGGGTGAGGTCAGCGATCTGATGGGGCTGATGAAACGCTTCATTGTCTCTGACCTCGATGAGTTTGCCGCCAATGATGTGCGGCTGAGGATTATCGGCGATCTGTCGCGCTTTGCCCCCGATGTAAGGGCGATGATCGAGGATGCGGTGGCCCGCACTGCGCATAACAAAGCGACGACGCTTAGCGTGGCGCTCGGCTATGGCGCGCAGGACGAGATTGCCCGCGCCGCGAGCAAAGCAGCGGCAGAAGGCGCGATCAGCGTCGAGGCGATCGAGCGGCACCTCGACACTGCGGGCATGCCGCCGCTCGACCTCGTCATTCGCACCAGCGGCGAACAGCGATTGTCGAACTTCATGCTGTGGCAGGCGGCCTATGCCGAGTTTTACTTCACCGATGTCTTGTGGCCTGATTTCACGCCCGCGCATCTGGCCGAGGCGTTGGCGGATTTTGCGGCACGCGAGCGACGCTATGGCGGGCGGTGAGCGTACACAAATCCTCCCCCTCTGGGGGAGGTGGCAGCCCGCTGGGCTGACGGTGGGGGCTGTGTGCTTGCAATGCCCCCACCGCCTCGCTTCGCTCGAAACCTCCCCCAGAGAGGGAGGATTTGGGAATGCCTGAGTCTCAGCCAAAGAAGAGCGATCTGGGGGTTCGCACGCTCTCGGCCATCGTCATGGTCGCAGTGGCGGGGGGTGCGCTGTGGCTGGGCGGATGGTGGTGGGCAGGCTTTGTCGCGGCGGTCGGGCTTGGCGTGCTGTGGGAATGGTGGGGGCTGGTGCGCAAAATCACGCAATGCTGGTGGGCGCGTGCGTTGTGGCTGGTTGGCGGTGTGGGCTATGTGGGGGTTGCGTGTTTGACGCTCGATTACATGCGTAGCGCTCCGCCTCCGGATGATGATCTCGTTCTGCCACTGTTGACAGTGATCAGCGCAGTAATTGCGACTGACGTCGGAGCCTATTTTGCAGGTCGGACAATTGGCGGGCCAAAAATCGCGCCATCGATCAGCCCAAGCAAGACATGGGCTGGGCTTGGCGGCGGAATGGTCATGGCCGCGACGGTCGCTGCGATTTCGACCGCGTGGATGGTGATCGATGGTAGCTACGCGACTGCTTTGCTGGGC
>JBEBJX010000044.1:0-17123 GCA_040079655.1 Sphingopyxis sp.
GCCGGGCCAACCACCGCGATCATCAATGCGCTCACTGGCGGGCGCGGGCTCGAACCTGCGGTGCCCTTCTCCTACCAGGTGCGCAACAATTTCCTCTCGACCAATAATATCGACAATTATGGTGCTTCGGCCCAGGTTGATTATGAGTTTGGCGCGATGTCGCTGACCTCGATTACGGCCTATCGTGAGGTCCGGATCGATACCAATCAGGATACGGATTTCACATCGGCTGACCTGCTTGGCCGCAATGCTGCGCAAATCGGCATCAACACCTTCACCCAGGAACTGCGGCTGGCCTCCGATTTTGACGGCCCGTTCAACTTCCTGCTTGGCGGCTATTATTTTGATGAAAGCATCGATCAGGCCAATCAGATCAATTACGGCACACAGTTCCGCGCCTATGGCAATCAGCTTATTAGCGCGGCAACGGGCGGCGCGCTTAATGTGGCGTTGCTTGAGGCGACCTTTGGCGCACTCGAACTCCAACCAGCGAAATATACCAATCAATTCTTTGCCAACGGCCAGGGACTTAACGAAAATTACTCCCTATCCGATTCGGCTTATTCGCTGTTCGGCACCGTCGATTTTGAAGTGACCGATCGCCTGACGGTCAGCGGTGGTTTCAACTACACGCATGACAGCAAACGATTCCGCACCGCGACCACGAGCAACGACATATTCTCTGGTGTCAATTTTGACGCGGCGGCCTATGCGCCGTTCCGTCAGACATTGTTGTTCCAGGGCGGATTGGCGCAACAGGTGGGGGCTGCACTGGCGTTGGGTCGCAGCGCAACGGCGGCTGAAATTGGCGCCTTTGCGGGCGCCAATGCTACGGCCTTTGCGGCGATCAGCGCGGGCGTAACCGCCTTTGCCGCGGCGAACGCAAACAACCCGGCGGCCAACCCGCTCAATGGGCTGAAGCCATTGCAGTTCTTGCCGCAGTTCCAAAATCTGCCCAACGCGATTGAACCCGGGCGGACGAGCGACAGCGACTGGTCCTATAGCATTCGTGCGAATTACGAAGTGACCGATGATATCAGCGTCTATCTTACCTATGCCACGGGGTTCAAGGCCAGCTCGATCAACCTGTCGCGCGACAGCCGCCCAACCGCGGCTGATCGTGCACGGATTGTCACATCAGGCTTTGCCGTCACCAACCTGTCGACCGGCACCCGTTCGGCTGGCCCCGAAAATTCGGCGGTGATAGAAGGCGGTCTGAAAGCGCAGTTCGACAATCTGGCGTTCAACATTGCGGTGTTCGATCAATCGGTGAAGGGGTTCCAGAGCAACATTTTCTCCGGCACCGGATTCAGCCTCGTCAATGCGGGTAAACAATCGGTTCGCGGTGTCGAATTTGATGCTTCGTTCAACCCTGTGGACCCGCTGACGATGACCGTAGCGGTTACCTATCTTGACCCACTATTTGATAGCTTCATCCGTTCGGGGATTTTCGTAAACGGCGTTGAGCAGGATCTTTCGGGCCAGGTTCCAGCGGGTATCCCAGAATGGTCGGTCAAACTTGGCGCCGCCTATGTTCATGAGTTTAACAGCGGCACGACTTTGACGGGACGGGTAGATTATCAATATGATAGCGAGGTCCAGATTATTGATGGGCTTACCACCCAATTCCGCGAAGTGAACAACGTCAACGCCGCGCTTATTGTGGCGCTTGATAGCGGAATCGAGCTGTCGCTATGGGGCCGAAACGTTTTTGATAGCCAATATCTGACGAGCGTTTTCCCATCGGTCGCGCAGTCGGGCAGCATCAGCGGCTACCCCAGCACTCCGCGCACTTATGGTGTGGCGGCGCGCTTCCGCTTCTGATCGAACGTCGATCTGGCAAAAATTGGCGGGGTCGGGCTTTCGGGTCCGGCCCCGTTTCGCTGTGACAGGGCCATGACCAGGGCCAGGCCGCGTTTCGCTCTGACGGGACCATGACCAGGGCCAGGCCGCGTTGCCTTTTGCGGGCAACTGCTTCACATCATCGGGCAAGAGGAGACGGATGTGAGCAACGAGAATAATGAAGGCGGCAAGGTTGCGGTGCCAGATCATGTGGCGGCGGCGGTGCGCACGCTGATTGAATGGGCAGGCGATGACCCGAACCGCGAGGGGCTGGTCGATACACCGGTGCGGGTGGCGCGGGCATGGCGCGAATATTGTTCGGGCTATGGCGACGATCCGGCGCTGCACCTCATTCGCACTTTTGAGGAAGTCGGCGGCTATGATGAGCTGGTGCTGCTCAAGGATATTCCGTTCCAGTCGCACTGCGAGCATCATATGGCGCCGATCACTGGCACCGCCTCGATTGCCTATATGCCGCGCGACCGGGTGGTTGGAATCTCGAAACTGGCGCGGGTGCTGGGTGGTTTTGCGCGGCGGCTCCAGGTGCAGGAACGGCTGACGGCCGAGGTCGCGCAGTGCATTTGGGACAATCTTCATCCCCACGGTGTTGCGGTGGTGATCAAGGCTAGCCACGGCTGCATGACCGCGCGCGGGGTGCGCACGCCCGGCGTCGAAATGGTGACATCGCGCCTGCTCGGCTGTTTCCTTGATGACCACCGTAGCCGCAAAGAAGTGCTCAGTCTGATGGGCTATTAGGATGCGTTAGGATGAGTAGAGTGCGACCCAATACTTCTATTATCGGGCGCCCATTCGCTCAAGTCGATGTCTTCACTGCGCGCGGCCTCTATGGCAATCCTGTTGCGGTGGTGCTCGATGGCAGCGGCCTCGACGATGCCACGATGCAGCGGTTCGCCAATTGGACCAACTTGTCGGAAACCACCTTTGTCCTGCCCGCCAGCGATGCGGCCAAGGCCGAGGGCGCCGATTATCGCCTGAGGATATTCACCCCGCAATGCGAGCTGCCGTTCGCCGGCCACCCGACTTTGGGCAGCGCCCACGCGGTGTTGGAGGCAGGACTGGCAAGCCCGCGCGATGGAAAGCTGGTTCAGCAATGCGGGGTCGGATTGGTCGAGATCGCGGTTCCCGATGGCTGGCGCGATGCGGGTTTGATTTCTGGCCTTTCCCTAGACAAGTCTAGCAGCCTGTCGTTCCGCCTGCCCCGGCACAGCATGGCCGCCGCGCCCGACGCCGAGGCTTTGAGCGCCGCGATTGGTGCGGCTTCACCGCTGGTCCGCGCCCCCGCCGTGGTCGATGTCGGCCCGCGCTGGGTGATAGCCCAGATCGCTAGCGCCGCCGAATTGCTGGCGCTCAAGCCAGACCTCGCCGCGCTTGCCGCCTATGACCGCCGTCATGCCACCACCGGCCTGACGCTGTTTTCAGACGACGGCGCGGGTGGCATCACCGTGCGCAGCTTTGCCCCGACCGATGGCATCGCCGAAGATCCTGTGTGTGGCAGTGGCAACGGCGCAGCCGCCGCCTATCGGCTCGAACATGGCCTAGCCATGCTGGGTGATGCCTATTCGGCAAACCAGGGCACCGCCATTGGCCGCGATGGCACCATCGACGTGCGCTACGCGGGCGACGGCATTCACATCGGCGGATGCTGCGTCACCGTTGTGACGGGGCAATGCCAAATATAATCACCATCACAGCAACATCGCCTTGGCGCGTTTGAGATAGATTTTGGTATCCGCCAGACCGTGCCGCGCTGGGCCGTTGACCAGCTCGCGGACCTTGCCGACATTGTCGGCATCCGCCGCGATGTTAATCGAACGCGATGTCCAGTAGAGACAGGCGATCTGCACCGATGTTTTGGGGTCAGATGCCAGCTCGGGATCGCTGACCAGGGGGATGGCCACGCCCGCGGCCAATATCTCTGCCTCGCGCGCGCTATAATTGCTGCGCCCGGTTAGCTGTATCAGCCCGCGTCCGCGATAGCGATAACCATCGCCTGAGGCGGTGTTGCCGTTGCCCAGGCGCGACGCATAGACTTTGTTGGCGAGCGCGACCGGGTTCATCACAAATCCCTGGGTAGAGGCAAGATCGGGGAAACGCGATGGCCAGGTTTTCTGTAACCCCTTAGCCGAATAGTTGAGGTTTTCGGTCAGGTTGCGATAGGCGCCGGTTTCGGTCGCGGTGTTCGCCAGGAAATGCGCGATGCGCAGCGGCATTGTCAGCCCGGCATCGACAAAATGAGCGACGCAGCCCTCGCCAATCACAAGCCCGCGATCGCCGAGCTCGCGTCGGGCGACCGCGCTGAACAATGCGCAATAGGTGCGCTTTCCCAGCCCACCATCAATCGATCCGTGGTAATAGCCGGCAGTGGCCAGCCGCTGTTGAAGATTGCGAACATTAATCATCAGTCTTCTCCCCTTCCTCAAAGTGAACAGGCAATAGTCTATGTCCTATTTGTAGGAAAGGGGAAGGGCGCGTTCGGCGCATGGTGAGGGGCGCGGAGCGCGGTAGGGCGCCTTCGCTAAGGGCGCGGGAGGGATGAGGGGTGGGGGGTGCACGGGAGCGGCGCAAACAAAAAGGCGGCCCATTGCTGGACCGCCTCTAGGTTGCGCCCGCGAAAGCGGGCGGCGATAGATTATTTCAGCTCGACAGTCGCACCAGCGCCTTCGAGTTGCTTTTTGATGGCTTCGGCTTCGGCCTTGTTGATGCCTTCCTTGACCGCCTTTGGTGCGCTTTCAACCAGCGCCTTGGCTTCGCCAAGACCCAGAGCCGTGATCACGCGGACTTCCTTGATGACCGCAATTTTGTTGCCGCCGTCGCCGGTCAGGATAACGTCAAATTCGGTCTGCTCCTCAGCAGCCGGGCCAGCCGCCGCAGCAGCAGGAGCCGCAGCAACAGCAGCAGCGGCGCTAACGCCCCATTTTTCTTCGAGCATTTTCGACAGGTCAGCCGCTTCAAGAACGGTCAAAGCCGACAGGTCTTCTACGATTTTGGCAAGATCAGCCATGTGTTTTCTCCATTTTGCGGGGCGCGGTGCCCCATATTCGGTTGTTATTGAGGTCAGGTTTAATCAGGTCAGGCAGCGTCTTTGGTTGCATAAGCGCCAAATACGCGGGCCAGCTGGCCAGCCGGTGCCGCGGTGATCTGGGCAAGCTTGGTCGCCGGCGCCATGACGAGGCCGATGATTTTCGCGCGCAGTTCATCGAGCGACGGCAGCGAAGCCAGCGCAGTCACACCAGTTACATCGAGAACAGTGTCACCCATGCCGCCGCCAACAATTTCCAATTTGGGGTTGGTTTTGGCGAATTCCACAACGACCTTGGCGGCAGTGACGGCATCGTCACTGGTCGCAAGACCGCATGGTCCGTTCAGCATATCGCCGATACCGGAATAGGCTGTGCCCTCGATCGCAATTTTGGCAAGGCTGTTTTTGGTGACCTTGAACTGGGCGCCTGCTTCGCGCATCTTGTTCCGAAGCGCCGTCGATTGTGCGACGGTCATCCCGAGGTTGCGGGTGATAACCACCGCCCCGGCTCCGGACAGAGTTGCGCGCAATTGGGCGACCACTTCGGGTTTTTTATTGCGGTCCATGCCATTACTCCACTAGCCCGTGTGCTGTTGCACAGACGGGCCATCTAAATGCCCGCCATGCATCAGCACGTTGGGCGGCTCAAACGGACGGCACACACCAGCGATTGCCAGCACGCGCCGCCATACTCTGGTCCGTGGGGATGGTGAGCCTGTGCAAACCCGAAAATGGGCCGAACAGCAGCGGCAAGGCAAGGCGCCAAGCCGAAAAACACATGTCCCCGTCTAGGGTGGAAATTAAGCGTTGGGCCTATCCGTATAGGAAAGCCCCCGCGCACCACCTGTCTCGGACGGTGACGACAAGGCGTTGCACAAAGCATTGCCCGTCGGTCGATGCTGCGCATAGCGGCGCGCAGGAAAGAGTCAAGGAAAAGGGGCGTTTAGTGTGTGATATTTGATGCAATGCGGCAACACCATCGGCAAAAAATCGCGAAAGGGCTGGTCAAAGCAACTTCATTGCGGTTTACTATCCGCAATAACAACGAATCCAATATAATTAGGGGGCTTTTGATGATGAACGCATACGGATTGCGGAACCTGTTGCTGTCAGGCGCGGCCATAACGGCGCTTGTTGGCGGGCTGAGCAGCACAGCTATGGCGCAAAATGCGCCGTCGCCGCTGCCGCCGACAGCAGCCGATGATGACACATCGAATCGCGAAATCCTTGTTACCGGATCGCGGATTAAACGCGACCCCAATGACAGCGCGCTGCCGCTGCAAATTATTTCAGCCGAAGAATTGACGCGCGAAGGGATCAGCAGCCCCGAACAATTCATCTCCTCCTTGTCAACCAACGGCAACGGTGCCGACAATCTGGCGAGTAACGCCGACGTGACCAGCGGGGCCCAGCGCGGAACCAACGGCCTTAGCGCCGCCAATTTGCGCGGGCAGGGCGCGGCGGCGACGCTGGTGCTGCTCAATGGTCGCCGCGTCGCTGCGCATGGCCTCACCGGCTCGGCGGTCGACGTCAACCAGATTCCGTTCGCCGCGATTGAGCGGATCGAGGTGCTGAAAGATGGCGCATCGGCAATTTACGGCACCGACGCCATCGGCGGCGTCATCAACTATATCACCCGCACCAACTATCAGGGCGCGGGGCTGGAAGGATTTGCCGATGTCACCGAAGCGGGCGGCGGCAACATTTATCGCCTGTCGGGTATCGCGGGCTATGGCGACCTTGATGACCAGGGGTTCAATGTCATGGCGGCGGTGGCCTATCGTTGGAACCAGTCGCTGCGCGGTGATCAGCGCAGCTTTGTCAACGGCTTTCAGCCCGATCGCGGCCTGTCGATCGACACGCGCGGCACGCCGATTGCCACTGCATTCCCGATCAACCCCAACAGCCTATTCTCCCCCACCGGGACCTTATTGGGCGGCACATCGGGTTCAACTTTGCTGCCTGGGTTGGTATTCCCCGGCACCACGCAATTGGCCAATGGCGGTATCAACATCCTCGATTTGCCGGGCGGCGCGGGGTGCACCTCGGTCGATGGCGGATTGCCGTATGACGAAGTATTGTGGGCCAATGCATCGGCGCGCTTTGCCTGTTCATGGGACACCGGCCGTTCGGCGGTGTTGCAACAGCCGCTTAACACGCTGACCTATTATGGGCGGGCGACCGTCCGGCTGGGCGAGCATCAGATTTATGCTGAAATCACGGGGTCGAGCGCCGATTCGTCCAAGCGTTTTTCGAACAATCAATATTCGGCGAACAATACAACGCTACCGCTGGCCTATCCGCTCAACGCGTTGACCGCGCCGACCTATAATGCGGTCTATAATGCGCTGCTCGCGCAATTTCCGGCGATCGCGGCGAATTATGGCAAGCCGATTGCCTATCGCTGGCGCTGCCTTGCGTGCGACACGCGCGAATATGAAACTACATCGACAACATTCCGCGCGGCATTGGGCGTCGAGGGCCCTCTGTGGGATGGCTGGGATTACCGCGCTGGCGGCTCCTATGCGCGCAGCGAATCCTCCTCAACACTGGGCACCGGCTATCATTTCCGCGGCATCTTCCCATCGGCTGCGGATGCTTTGGCTTCGGGCGTAGTCGGCGCTGTTTCGGGCGGGCGCGACCCGCGCGCACCCACCGCGCCGGGTGCCACTTCGCCGGGTATCGTCGGCCTGCTCAACAGCGGGATCCTCAACCCCTTCACGCTTAATCAAAGTGATGCTGCACTGGCTGGTTTGGCCGCAGTTTCAGCCGAAGGAACCGTGCTTTACGGTGGCCGATATGAAGTGAAACAACTGGATGCGTCGATTTCGGGCTCGCTGTTTCCGTTGCCAGGCGGCGACGTCAAGGTTGCGCTGGGCGTCGATTATCGCCGCGAGACCTATGGTTTCAACGGCTCGCCTGCCGCCGCATTGGGGACGCCGAACATCTTCAATGCCGCCTTCGACAATGCGAATGCATTGACGGACAAAAGTCGCCGGGTGATTGCGGCCTATGGCGAAGTGCTGTTCCCAGTCTTTGACACACTCGAAGTCACGGCGGCAGCGCGGCTCGATGATTATTCGGGCTTTGGCTCGACCATCAACCCCAAAGTATCGGCGCGGTTCCGCCCGATTGAATGGCTGATGTTCCGCGGCAGTTATAATACGGGCTTCCGCGTGCCAAACTTCAACCAGATTTTCAATGGCGTGACCAGGTCGCCTAACCCTGGCAACACGTTGGTTGATCCAACCACCTGCCCTACTGGCGCGGTGTCCGCGCTTCCCGGTTGCGGGGCGATTACGCCAGAAACGCTCACAGGCGGCAACCTTAACCTCGGCCCGGAAACGTCAAACCAATATAGCGTTGGCGTGGTGTTCGAGCCTTCGTCACATTTCAGCGCATCGGTCGATTTCTGGTCGATCGCGGTGGATGATGTCATAGGGTCACTGACCATTCGCCAATTGCTCGACAATATCGCCTTCCTCCCCGAACGGGTGGAGCGCACCAATGGCATCATCACGCTGCTCGACCTTCGCGCGGCCAATGTTGGCTCGCGGCGGACACGGGGTCTTGAAGTGGCCTTGCGTGGCCGCTTTGATGCGCTGGGCGGGCATGTTTCGATGACTATGGACGGCACATATTTGTTGAAAAAGCGCGAGAAGTTCCTTCCCGCCGCGCCATTTGGGCCCAGCCAGATCGGCATTTTCAGCTTTGCCGGTGACCTTGGCCTGCGCTGGAAACACAGTGCGTCGGTGACCTGGCGGAACGATGATGTGACCATTTCGCTGTCGCAATTGTTCCGCAACGGCTATCGTAACCAGCAATTGCCCGGCGTGGCCAATGGGTCGATCAACCCGCCCAACGACATCACCCGCGTCAGCAATTATATCACCTATAATGCGTCCGTGGCGTTTCGCATCACCGACGCCTATCGACTGACGTTGGGTGTGCGGAATGTGTTCGACACCGATCCGCCATTTGCCGTCTCCTATGACAGCAATTCGGGCGCTGGTGGCAGCTGGGAACCACGCGTCGCCGACCCGCGTGGCCGTTCATTCACCGCGACGATATCGACACACTTCTGATCGCGCTATTACACGCAACAAGGGGCCGGGGGAGCAATCCTCCGGCTCTTTGTATGGGTTCAGCTGTCGCGCTCTATCCGCCGGAGTGCAGCAGCCAGGCTTTGTGTGCGCCCTGCGCCGGCAAAGCGTGGGCGGGCGCGCGCCAGCGCCTCCCAAACGGGGCGCGGCATATCGGTGAGGATGACCATGGTGCCGCTGTCGGCGGCCTGGGCAACAAAGGTGGCGAGCGCCTCTATCCCCGAAGCATCGATGAACGGCACACGGTCTAGCCTGAGGATGATGGTGTCGGGTCGCCGCCCGATCCGGTTCAGCGCGTCGAGCATTTCGCCCGCGACGCCAAAGAACAGCGGCCCGGCAAGGCGGAACACTTCGATCCCATCGGGCAGGGCGGCGCGTTGCTCGCTGTCCTCGACGCTCTCATCATCGCCGAGCAGGCCGCTCGCCTCGCTCATCCGCGCCATGAACAATAGCGACGCCAATGTGACGCCGACGCCGATCGCCACCGTCAGATCGACCAGCACAGTGAGGCCAAAGGTCAGCAGCATCAGCGCGCGGTCGCCCATTTCCATCCGCATCAGATGGCGGAACCGCTCGGCCTCGCTCATCCCCCACGCCACCACCAGCAGAATCGCGGCGAGCGCGGCCATCGGCACATAGGCGACGAGCGGCCCCGCTATCATCAATATGACGAGCAGGAAGCCCGCGTGGAAAATCCCCGCCATCGGCGTTTTTGCGCCAGCGCGGATATTGGTCGCGGTGCGGGCAATCGCGCCGGTTGCGGGCAGCCCGCCAAACAGCGCGGCGGCGATATTGGCGACACCCTGGCCTACCAATTCCTGCCCCGGGCGGTGCTTATACCCGCTCATGCCATCGGCGACGACGGCGGAGAGCAGCGCCTCTACCCCGGCGAGAAAGGCGATGGTGAAGGCGGAAGGCATCACGTCCTGCGCCATCGCCAAAGTGAAGCGCGGGATATGCGGCATCGGCAGACTGGTCGGCATCGCGGGGAAGCGATCACCCACCGTCTCGACTGGAATGTGCCCCAGCGCGACAATGACCGAGGCGAGCAGGATGGCGATGAGATAGCCGGGGAGGCGCGGGGCCAAGCGGCGGAGCAGCATGATCAGCGCCAGCGAGCTGACGCCCACCGCAATCGCCGCCATATTGGTGGTGCCGATCGCGCGCGCATAGGCGGCCCATTTCGACATGAAATCGGCGGGGACATCCCCCGCCTGTAGCCCCAACAGGTCGCCGATCTGGGATGAGGCGATGATGACCGCAATCCCGGCGGTGAAGCCCGTAACCACTGGCATCGGCACGAACTTCATCAGCCGCCCCAGCCCCGCATAGCCAGCTATGATGAGGATGACCCCCGCCATACCAGTCGCGAGCACAAGGCCGGCATAGCCATGCGCCGCGATCACCCCGGCGATGACAACGACAAAGGCACCGGTCGGCCCGCCGACCTGAACGCGCGACCCGCCAAAGGCGCTGATCAGAAAACCAGCGACGATCGCGGTAATCAGCCCCTTGTCGGGCGATGCGCCGCTGGCGATCCCCAGCGCCATCGCGAGGGGGAGGGCGATGATCGCGACCGTTAATCCGGCGGCGGCATCGGCGCGTAAATGGGCAAGGCTGTAGCCCTGCCGCAGCACCGTCCACAGCTTTGGCGTGAAATCGGCGCGGGTCGGCATGGTGGGGGGCATGGCTCAGCTCTACACCGCCGAACGGGCGCGCGCAAACCCGCTGGCGCGCGCAAACCCGCTGGCGCGCGGCCCCTAGCCTATATCATCGGCGGCCAGCGATCTTCGGCGAAAAAGCGCGCCTGCATCCGCGCCATATAGGCGGAGAGGTTCGGGTGTGCGGCGATGATTGCGGGCAGTTCGCTATCGAATATCGGCGCTGTGCAACAGGCGAGCACGCCATAGGCCCCGCCGTCGAGCGCGGTCGGGTGGTCGGCGAGCATGAAGGCTTTGTCGCCGAGCAAGGCGGCGGTTGCCGCCACGTCTCTGGTTGCCAATTGCATCCGTTCGGCGCGGCTGTGGCGGCCGATCCCCTGCGCGAAGAGGCCGGCGCGCACTTGCTCGCGCATGCTGGCCGCAACCTCGGCGCGCATCGGTTCGGGAATCCCGGCAAAGAAGTGCACCGGACCACGCTCGAAATTGTCACCCTCGACCCAGCGTTCATGGACGATGATCGGCACCAGATGATCCTCCAACATTCGTTCATAGGCCCAGGCGTGTGCGCGTGTCGCATCGGGCAATCCGGCGTCGAGATCAACGCCGAGCTTGGTCTCGAAATGCTGGCGGATGAAGAATGTGTCCTCGATGATCGCGCCGTCATCCTCGACATAGGGGGCCTTGCCCTTGGGCACGCTGGCGAGGTCGGCAATCTGGCGGTCAAAGGTGAGGCCGAGCATTTGCATCTGCACATCGGCCTTGATGACATAGGGGCTTGGGCTGACGCTGCCGAACATTGCGCCCCAGCCGAACAGGGTGGTCATAATCTGTCTCCTTTGGTTGATTGCTGGTTGTGGGGTGTGGATAGCGATGCCATGCTGACAACATGATGTCAGCAGTGATGCGGCAGAGGCCAGAGCGGGGCGATGGAGGCGGGGCCGACGATGGGCGGGGTCGAGGATAGGGCCGTTGCTGTGCGGTTGGGCCGCGGCGACACCATATAAAAGGGCCGGAGGATTGCGCCCCCGACCCCTCTTCATATCAACCTGGTAGGCGGGCTGTTACGCGCCCAGAACTTGCGCCATATCGACACGGACACCGGGCCCCATCGTGCTGGAAAGCGAAATTTTGCGCAAATATTTGCCCTTGGCACCCGCTGGCTTGGCTTTGACGATCGCATCGACGAACGCATCAAAGTTTTTGCGCAAATCGGCGTCTGTAAAGCTGGTCTTGCCAAGGCCAGCATGGATGATCCCCGCCTTTTCAACGCGAAACTCGATCTGCCCACCCTTGGCGGCCTTGACCGCTTCGGCGACATTCGGCGTCACAGTGCCGAGCTTGGGGTTGGGCATCAGGCCCTTTGGCCCGAGCACCTTGCCGAGGCGACCGACGATGCCCATCATGTCGGGTGTGGCGATGACGCGGCCATAATCCATATTACCGGCCTGCATGTCCTCAAGCAGGTCTTCGGCACCAACCTTGTCCGCACCCGCTTTCAAGGCTTCTTCGGCCTTGTCGCCGCGCGCAAACACCGCGACTTTGACGTCTTTTCCGGTGCCCGCAGGCAGAGTGACAACGCCGCGCACCATCTGGTCGGCATGGCGCGGGTCAACCCCCAGGTTCATCGCGATTTCGAGCGTTTCGGCAAATTTTGTGGACGCGGCGCCCTTTAGCGCTGAAATGGCTTCATCAACGCCATAGAGTTTTTCGCGGTCAAACGATGTGGCAAGCGTTTTTGCCTTCTTGGTCAATTTGGTCATGGGTTCAGCCCTCCGTCACTTCGAGGCCCATCGAACGGGCGCTGCCTTCGATGATCTTGGTCGCTTGCTCGATCGAGTTTGCGTTCAGATCTGCCATCTTCATTTCCGCGATTTCGGCCAGTTTTGAACGGGCGATTTTGCCCGCGCTGACCTTGCCCGGCTCCTTGGAACCAGATTTCAAATTCGCGGCCTTTTTGATGAGGAACGAGGCCGGAGGGGTTTTGGTTTCGAACGAAAAGCTGCGGTCGGCATAGACGGTGATGACGGTGGGGATGGGCATGCCCTTTTCCATGCCGTCGGTCTTGGCGTTGAACGCCTTGCAGAATTCCATGATGTTGACGCCGCGTTGACCCAATGCTGGGCCGATTGGCGGTGACGGATTGGCTGCCCCTGCAGGAACCTGCAGTTTGATATAGCCGGTAATCTTTTTAGCCATATGTGTTTCTCACTCTGTTTTGGGATCGCCCATAGAGGCTTTCCCGATCAAGTTTAGCGGTCAGACAACGGACAGGTCCGTCTCCCGCAGTCTTACTCCTCTCCCGCAAGGGGAGAGGGGGTCTCTTTGTTTGCCCTTTCCCACGCGTAGACGAGCGCGGGCTCATTCCTTCTCTTACCGTGATTTCCGAGCCGTTCGATGTTCCATCTCACTCGAAATCACGCTAATTCTTCACCCGTTCGACTTGGTCGAACTCCAGCTCAACCGGGGTGGCACGACCAAAAATAGACACCGACACCTTGACCCGGCTGCGATCGAAATCCAATTCTTCGACGATACCATTAAAGCTGGCAAATGGCCCTTCGAGCACGCGGACATTGTCGCCAATTTCATAATCGATGCGAATTTCCTGTTTGGGCCGGGCTGCGGCTTCGTCCTTGACGTTGAGCATGCGCAGCGCTTCGGTCTCGCGAATCGCCTGTGGCTTGCCGGCCACGCCCAAAAATCCGGTGACCTTTGGGGTGTTGCGGATCAGGTGATAGACATCGTCGGTCATCGTCAGTTTTGCGATGACATAGCCCGCCATCGATGTGCGTTCGTGGCTCACCTTTTTGCCGCGCTTTACCTCGTTCACCGTTTCGGTGGGGACTTCGATCTGTTCGACCAACGCCGACAGATTAAGCCGAGCGGCCTCGGTCATGATCGCCTCTTTGACCTTATTCTCGAACCCGGAATAGGCATGGATAATATACCAACGCGACATGTTTAATCCTAAAAAACCCAAATTACGAGACGACGTCAATCACGCCGCAAACGAAAGCAACCAAGCGACAAGCGCCCCAAAAAGCGTGTCAATCCCAAGAAAAAACACGGCAAGAATGACGGTCATGATGAGCACCATGATCGCGGTCATCATCGTTTCGCGCGTCGTTGGCCAAACGATCTTGCGACCTTCTGCGCGCACTTCGCGGACGAATTTGCCCGGGCTAAATCTTGCCATACTCAACTTCCTCATGCTGTTAAGCCGATCATTGGCTATCCAGCATATGGGCCCGAATTGGCCCAAAAAAACCTAAGCGGTGCAAAAAGTTGCAACCGCACCATTTCAACGGCAATATTCCGCCCGCCCCATCCCCCGCTATCTTGGGTGAAATGGGTGCGGCCGGTTGAAAAGCCTTTTCGAGCCCGCCCCTTAACGATGGCGGCGCCTATTGGCAAGACGCCCCTGTTCAGGGCGCCCATATTCAAGATACCCATATGCAAGGCTGGCAGGGGCAGTAGGACTCGAACCTACGACCCTCGGTTTTGGAGACCGATGCTCTACCAACTGAGCTATACCCCTAAGGACAGCCTCGCTTTATGCGCGGGCGCGGTCTAGCCGCACATCTCGCGCGGGGCAAGAGGGTCTGTCACCCCTATGGTTTCAGCGGGCTGATCACCCCCATGGTTTAACCTAGGGTTTAAGGATTTCCATCGCCATCGCGGTCATTGCCTCAGTCGCGGTAGAGATGACCGCTGCGGCATCGGGCTGCCAATTGGGGCTGTGCAGCGAGGGCAAATGCCCGCCGCTGGCGCGGGCGGCGTCAAATTCTGCCTGCGGGGTTCCGCCGACCCAGAATATCATGCTTTGCATGCTGTTGTCGGCGCGCCAATATTCGCTGAAATCCTCGCCCCCCATCGACGGCGGAACCTGCACGACGCGCCCCGCGCCAAATCGCGCGCGCATGAAAGCGGCCATCGCGTTGGTAAAATCAGGCGTGTTAAAGGTGGAGGGCGTGAAGTCATTCTCTTCGATATGCACCACTGGCAACCGATCCTCTGGCACCCCGGTGGCCATGGCTTCGCCGCGCGCAATGCGGGCAATGCCATCAAGCAACAGGCGGCGGGTGGCGTCGCTATAGCTGCGCACCGTCAATTGCAGCCGCGCCTCTTCGCCGATGATATTATGCTTGGTTCCGGCATGGAAACTGCCGACGGTGACCACCGCCGCGTCCTGCGGATCAACCTCGCGGCTGACCAATGTTTGCAAAGTGCCGACAATGCGGCTGGCCAGCACAATCGGGTCGCGCGTGGTATGCGGATAGGCACCATGCCCGCCAACCCCACGCACGGTCACGTCAACGCTATCAACATTGGCGAGCGCAAAGCCGGGGGTGAAGCCGATCATCCCCGCCGGAAATTGTGCGGCGTCGTGAAATGCCAGCGCGTGCGTGGGTTTGGGAAAGCGGGTGAACAGGCCATCATTGAGCATAGACCGCGCCCCCGCGCCGCGTTCTTCCGCCGGCTGGCCGATCATCACCAGCGTCCCCGACCATGCAGCGCGGTTGGCGACCAGCGCGCGCGCGGTGCCAATCCACGCCGCCATGTGGGTGTCGTGGCCACAGGCATGCATGACGCCGGTTTCAACCCCTTCGGCGGTGGTCACGCGGACCCGGCTGGCATATGGGAGATTGGCCGGTTCGGTGACCGGCAGCGCGTCCATATCAGCGCGGATCAGCAGCACCGGGCCGGGGCCGTTACGCAGCACCGCGACAACGCCGTGCCCGCCGACATTTTCCGTCACATCAAAACCCAGCCTGCGCCCCTCGCCCGCCAGCCGCGCCGCCGACTGCACCTCCATGAACGACAGTTCGGGGTGCGCATGCATGTCGCGGTACAGGTCCATCAGCGATGGCATGTCGGCGCGGATCTGGGCGCCAAGATCGGGCGTGCCTTGCGCAGCGGCGGGGGCAGAAAGCGCACACAGTGCAGCAGTGGCCAATATCATGTGGCGATAACGGGTCATCTCTCTCTCCCTTGTTTGCGGCGATGGTAGATGATGCCCGGCGCAAGTCCACCGGCAAATACAGGGCTAGTAACTATTGGCACTATCACTGCCGATGATATTTTGCCACACTCGCGGCCAAGCGACAAGGCGAAGCTGAGGAGAATGGCGATGCGGTATCTGTGCACATTTGGCTTTGTGATCGGGCTATTGAGCACCGCCGCACTGGCGCAGCAGTCCCCCAGCTTGGAGACTGGTGCCATCAACCTTGTTCACGAAGCGGCGGCCAGCGGCGATGAGCAGCGCGAGAGCGAAGAGGATGCGGCGGCGCATCGCGGGCTGATCGGCGCGATCCCCGATGGCGTTATCAACGATGCGGCGGGCAATCCGGTGTGGGATTGGCGGCCCTTTGCGTTCCTCAATGAGGCCCGCGCTCCTTATAGCGTCCACCCGCGTCTGTGGCGACAGGCGCGGCGTAACGCGGTGCACGGCTTGTTCGAGGTGGTGCCCGGCGCAATCTGGCAAGTGCGCGGATACGACATATCGGTGATGACGATCATCAAGGGCGACACGGGCTGGATCATCGTCGATCCGCTGACCAGCGAGGAAGCGGCGCGCGCGGCCATGGCGCTGGTGACGCGGCATCTGGGGGCGCGGCCGGTGCGCGCGGTGCTGTTCAGCCACAGCCATGCCGATCATTTCGGCGGGGTCGGCGGGGTGATTGACCGCGCCAGTGTGGCACAAAGCGCGGCGCGCGGCGAGGTGCGGATCATCGCGCCAGCGGGCTTTGCGCGCGAGGCGGTGAGCGAAAATGTGCTGGCCGGACCCGCGATGCTGACCCGCACCGCCTATATGTTCGGCTATACATTGCCCGCCGGGCCGACGGGGCAGGTTGATACCGGGCTGGGGCCTCGGATCGCAGGCGGGACCACCGGCTATATGGCCCCGACCGAGACGGTGGGGAGCGACGGCGGAACCCTGACTATCGACGGGATCGCGTTTGATTTCATCGACGCGGCGGGGACCGAGGCCCCGGCCGAGTTTGCATTCTATATCCCGCGCTACCGTGCGCTGCACACCACCGAGGTGGTGACCAAGACGTTGCATAACCTGCTCACGCTGCGCGGGGCGCAGGTGCGCGATGCGTTGCATTGGAGCGAGGTGATCGACGCTATGGCGACGCGTTGGGGGGCGGAGGCCGAGGTGCAGCTGGCATCACACGGCTGGCCGACATTTGGCAATGCCGGGGTGCGAGAAACGCTGAACGCGCACCGCGACATGTATCGCTATGTCCACGACAGGACATTGGGCGCGGCGAACCGCGGTGCGACGATCCAGGAGCTGCCCGATTTGCTCGAAGGGCTGCCCGGCCTTGCGCCCGACCCGTCGGCGCGCGGCTATTATGGCACAATCAATCACAACGCCAAGGCGGTCTATCAACGTTATTTCGGGTGGTGGGACGGGGTGCCCGCGCATTATGACCCATTGCCGCCAGAAGTTGCCGGGCGGGGCTATGT
>JBEBJX010000045.1:0-17085 GCA_040079655.1 Sphingopyxis sp.
GAAAAGGAATGGATTGTGACGTCATGACGCCTCCCCAGCCACAGCCCAGTTGGCGCAAACCCGCAGGGATATTCATCATATTGACGTTGATCGGCTTTTGGGCGTGGTTGGTCACAACGCTCATGGACATGCTCGGCCCTCTATCCACGGCGGCGAACATCGCCATCTATGCGATTGCGGGCACGGCCTGGATCGCGCCGCTTGGGCCGTTGCTATCCTGGATGGAGACGGGGCGGTGGCACCATCCCTAGAGCTTTTTCCAGTGAGGTGGAACCACCGAACGGCTCGGAAAAGGCGGAAAATTAGAAAAAATGGAGGCTGTTTCGATTCAGTTTCAATGAAACAAGCCCTAGACCATAGCATCCCTGAATCATGACGTCAAAGCGTCACAGTCTCAATGAGGGAAATGGCGCGAGTGACGGGACTCGAACCCGCGACCTCCGGCGTGACAGGCCGGCGCTCTAACCAACTGAGCTACACCCGCAAAGGTGATTTCCCCTTCCCCTAGCGGAGCCGCTAGCGGGATGTGGAGCAGGGCCGATATGGGCAAGCCCCGCCCAAGTCAACCATCTGTTGCATTAGTTGTGCGAATATTTCGCGTCCTCGCCATTGTCATGCGACCGAACAGACTGGATTATGGTCTGAATGATGATGAGCAGTGGCACAGCAAGAAAGGCGCCTGGCGCCCCCCAAATCCACCCCCACAGGCTCAAGGACACAAGGATGAGCAAGGGATTTATGGTCAGCCTGCGCCCCAAAACCAGCGGTGTGATGAAATTGGCCTCCACCAGATGAAGCGCAACCTGTATCGAGGCTGGCAACAGCGCAAGCGCGACACTGTCAAAGCTCATCAGCCCGCCCATCGCCAATAATAAGGCGGCGATGATCGGCCCGACATAGGGTATGAAATTGCACAAGGCCACAATACCGCCCCACATAAGCGGCGACGGCATGCCCAATAGCCACAGGAAAAACGCTACCGCCAGCCCCAGCATCGTGTTGATAAGGACAATCGTCGTCATATAGGCCGATGTCGCCTCAACCACGCTGCGGATGGTGCGCGAGGTTTGCAAGGCGCTGTCATAGCTGCCGCGGCTGCGGATGGTTGAACGGCGCAGGCGCGTCCAGCCCGACAGGAAGAAAAAGATGAACAGGATGGCGAAAAATGTCTGGATAGCCGCTGCGGGCGCGCTTCCGGTCAGATAATCGAGCACAGAGCGCGGCGTTTCCACCGCCACAGCCTGCGCCTGGGCTGCGGTATTGATGGCAAACCCTTGCAACGCATCATCGACAAACCGCTGCAAACTGGCGTAAAAATCGATAAGCGGCGCCAGGTTTTCGCGAATACGCGGCAATCGCTCGGGCAGGCGGATAAACCAGTCGCTGGCTGGGAAAACAATCAGCGCCAATGCCCCGTTGATGATCAGAACAAAACCGATCACGCACAAAAGCGCGGCAATAGGCGAAGGGACGCCGCGCCTTTCCAGCCATTCAAGCGCTGGAACCAGGATGATCGCGATGACCAGTGCTGCGGTCAGTGGCAGGAAAAACTCGGCCCCTGCCGTCAAGGCAAAGGGCATGCCCATCACCAGCGCCGTCAGCAGGATATAGACGATCAGGCGCAGAGGGTCGCTGCCAAAGACAGGGCGAAACGCAGCTGGTGGGGGGTCGTCATCCATAGATCGCGCTTATGTCATGCTAGGAAGGCCGCGTCACTATTTCTGTGCTGCGCAGCGCAGCCGTCGCGCCAGCGCCCCTAAACATAGCCGCGCCTTAACCGTTTCTTTGCCATTTTCCGTCAAAAGGGACGCGAATTAACAGGTGGCAAGGACCATTATGCCCTATTTGAGATCAGGAAATCGCCCAAAGCGACGTCAGATTAGCGTAGCTATACCCGCCTTATTGGCTGGTTTTGCGCTGTTTTCGCCGCAAATTGCCGTGGCGACCGGAACACGCGCGGGTACGCTGATCGACAATACGGCCACCGCCACTTACGACCCTGGCAGTGGCCCCGTGACCGTCAATTCCAACATCCAGCAGCTGAAAGTCGATGAACTGATCGACACCACGGTCGGCTGGAGCGACAGCGCTGATGTCATCACGACCCCAGGCGCGACGTCACAAATCCTCAAATATCAGGTCGCCAACACCGGTAATGGCGTTGAAACATTCGGCCTGTCGAGCGTCGCGAATATCGGTGGCGACCAATATGACCCGACCGTCACGTCTATTGTCATCGACGATGGCGATGGCGTTTATGAGCCTGGTATCGACACCGTCTATGTCGCCGGTGCTGGCGACCTTGTGCTTAACCCAGACCAGAATATCACCGTCTTTGTGGTTTCCACAACGCCCGGTGGGGTTGTCGATGGCAATCGCGGCGGGGTTCGGCTGGTTGCAACATCGAAAACCGGAACCGGGGCACCTGGAACCAGCTTTGCTGGTGCCGGCGAGGGCGGCAGCAATGCTGTGCTCGGCACCACTGGCGGCGATGGCCAGAACGACGGCTTTTACCTCGTTTCCTCGGCCACGGTGGCATTGGTCAAATCGGCTACGGTCGTCGATCCTTTTGGCGGGGCAACGTCGGTTCCAGGATCGCGCATCACCTATCGCATCGTCGCCACGACAACGGGTTCGGGCACCTTACCCAACCTGTCTGTCAACGATGCTGTGCCAGCAAGCACAACCTACGTCCCTGGCTCGATCACGCTTGGCGGCATTGGCCAAAGCGACGCTGTAGACACTGACGCAGGCAGTTTTGCCGCAAGCGCTATCGCGGTTTCGCTGGGCAATGTTCCAGGCGGGCAGGTCCGCACCATCACATTCCAAGTCACGATCAATTGAGGGGCATCATCATGAAACTCACCATATCAGCCGTTTTTTTCGCCTTATCGCTCTCCAGCCCGTCGCTGGCGCAAAATGCCAATGCCGTTTCGCTCAACAGCGATGTCATGGTCGAGCGGACGACAACTGATGCTAATGGCCGATCACAGGTCACGCTCGAAGAGCCGCGCATGGTTGTGCCCGGCGATCACCTCGTCTTTGTGCTGCGCTATCGCAATAATGGCGCTCAGCCAGCAGGGTCATTCGTGGTGACCAATCCCCTGCCCTCGGCCGTCGCCTTTCAGGGCACAGCGGACACATCAGCCACGGTTTCGGTCGATGGCGGGCGCAATTGGGGCACGCTCAGCACCCTTGAAATCAGCAATCAGGACGGAACCAAACGCCCTGCGCGTTCAGAGGATGTCACGCACATCCGCTGGGCATTTGCTCAACCTATTCCGGCAGGTCAGGCCGGTCGTTTGATGTTCCGCGGCATCGTTCGGTGATTCTCCCTCGCGCGGTCCGCAACCTTGCCAGCGGTTTTTGGCAACCCTTTCAACCCTTAAGGAGCACAGTGATGACCAGTAAGCTGTACAATTTTGGGTCCTGCAGTGTTGTCGCACTGGCTATCGTAGGTGCTGCACCTGCGTTGGCTGGTGGCACATTGGCCGGGTCCACCATAACGAATAACGCGTCGTTGACCTATCAGGTTGGTGGCGTTGCACAAACGCCTCCGCCTCCGGCAGTCAATGTCTTCACGGTTGACCGCAAGGTTAATCTGACCGTTGCTGAAAGCGGTGCTGCGACGACAACTGTTGTCCCCGGCCAAAGCGCTGCAGTGACAACCTTCACGTTGCAAAATACATCGAATGCGGTGCTCGACTTTGCTTTGTCTGCCACCCAAAGCGTGGGCGGCGTCTCTGCGCATGGTGGCACGGACAATTTCGATGTTACCGGCGTTCAGATATTCCGCGATGCCAATGCCAACGGCACCTACGAAGCAGGAACAGACACGCTCGTCACATTCATCGACGAGCTGGCCATTGACGCCACGGTCACGCTGTTTGTCGTCGCCAACGTGCCGACAGGCCTGGCAACGGGCGCGGTTTCCGAAGTGAACTTGGTCGCTACGGGCCGCGAAGGCGGCACGGCGGCTGTGCAAGGCGCGGCGCTCGTTCAAACCGCTGGTGCCAACACCGCCGGCATGGACACGGTGTTTGCCGATGTTGCTGGTGTGACCGATGGCGTACGCGATGCATCGCATAGCGATGATGACGATTACACCGTTTCGACAGCAACATTGGGGCTGACGAAAACGGCAGTTGTTATCAGCGATCCGCTCAATGGAACGACCAATGCCAAGATGATCCCTGGTGCCGTCGTCGAATATTGTATCGCGGTGGCCAATACCGGCGGCGCGGCGGCGACTTCGGTGGCGATCACCGACGTTTTGCCAGCACAGACGACGTTCGTCGCTGGGTCGATCCTGTTGAACGGCACGACAACGGGCGTTACCTGCAATGCCGATGGCGTAGCAGGCGGTGCCTTTGCAGCGGGAACGGTGACAGGCACAATTGCATCAATCGCAGCGGCAGCAACGCGCACGCTCGTTTTCCGTGCAACTGTGAACTGATGATGGCTGTGGTTGGTGGCGTGTCGTTTTCGGGCGACCGCCACCAGCTGCGCTTTCACGCTGTGATGCGTTAACCATGATTTCCTGGGGCAAAACTCTGATCGGCGTGGCAGCCGGCACGCTTGCGGCAATAACCGCCGGCGGTGCCAAGGCGCGCGTGATCAGCAATGTTGCCCAAGCCAATTGGGATAGCACGAGTGGACAGCGCAATGTCCGCTCAAACCAAGTCGATATCGCTGTTGATAGCGTGCCAACGCCAATCCAGACGGTCATTTATGCCATCAACCCGCCCGGGCCCGGCCAGCAAAGCCAAATTAACAGCAGCGGCTGCCGTATAGCCGGGCAATCGAGCGCGGGCGTGTTTGACCCGCCGCCAAACACCGCCAATGGCGCTGTCACCATTGCCCCTGCAAGCGAATTTACCGCCGGACAGCCGGTGGCTTTTGGCATTTCGTCATCCGCCGACAATTTGAGCGCGACCATCCGCGACACGATTGTCGTGACCATAAGGACTGTATCGGGCGATGAAGAGCAATTAACTTTACGTGAAGATGCTGAAAATAGTGGGTTTTTCATCGGATATTTGCCTACGGTCCGCATGCCGCCCGCGCTTGCGCAAGGCGATTGTCGTTTATCGGTCGCGCCCGGATCACCCATTCGCCTGTCGCTTTACCGCCAAGGGGCACCAGAAGCGCTTGCGACCGCAACGGTCAGCTTCCTCGTTGATCCCTTTGGCATTGTGTTCGACAGCGGCGACGGTGCGCCCGTTGCAGGCGCACGCGTGACGCTTGTAAACGATGCAACGGGGCTTCCGGCGCAGGTTTTTGGCGATGATGGCGTTTCGGCATACCCCAGCACGGTCGTGACAGGCTCTACTGTCACCGATTCGAGCGGGCAAAGCTATGTTTTTCCCGCTGGCGACTATCGTTTCCCCTTTGTGGCGCCAGGGACATATCGCCTGGTGGTGCAGCCGCCGGACCCCTATCGATGGGCATCGAGCGCGAGCATCGCCGAGCTTGCGGCTTTTCGCCGGCCCGATAACGGCGCGCCATACACATTGGGCGCATTCAGTTTTGGCGCAGTGTTTCAACTCGTTACGCCAGCTCCGGTGCGCGTTGACATCCCCGTTGACAGGCCAAATGCGGCGCTGAGCATCCTCAAAACGGTCAGCACGGCCGAAGCTGTGCCGGGGCAAGCGGTGCAGTATCGGATAGAGGTGCGCAACGGCGACACGCGGCGATCTACGGGCGCGATCACGCTGACCGATGACCTGCCACGATCTATTCATTTACGCAGTAATACAATGCGTTATAACGGAGAGTTGATAATAGCTGTTATATCGCCCGATGGCCGTCAATTTACCGTCACCCTGCCCGCTCTGGCGCCTGCCAGCAGCGGCGTTTTGACCTATCTCGCTGATATACGGCCTGATTCACAGCCAGGAGACGCCACCAATTTGGCCATTGCCCGCGATAATCGCGGCTCAGTCTCTAACCGGGGCGAGGCCAATATCCGCATTCATCGCGATACGCTGGGCGACCGTATGACCATCATGGGGCGGGTCACCAATGGTGGCTGTGCGGCCGATCCAGACACTGCCGCTGGCATAGGCGGGGTGCGGGTGATGATGCAGGATGGCAGTTTTGCGATCACCGATAGCGACGGAAGATACCATTTCGAGGGGGTTTTGCCGGGTACGCATGTGGTGCAGATAGACCCGTCATCGCTGCCGCCCGCGCATGTTGCTCTTGATTGCGCGCACAATGTGCGGAGCGCAGGCAGCGCCATTTCGCGCTTTGTCGATGGCCATGGCGGCGAATTGCGGCGCGCAGATTTTCGCGCTGCTCCGCTCACCTCCGAAGAAGTGCCCGCCGATGCAGCGCCCCTGACCATAGAGCGCGTTGTGGCGCCAGAACGCCCGCCTGTCACCGAAGATGTGGCGGCTGCGGGCGGATCGATCAACTTTTTTGCCGGACAAAGCGCTGGGATTGACTGGCTGTTCCCCGCGGTTGACTATAACCCGCGCAATCCGTCGACCCGCATCGCGATCAAGCTGTTGACCGGGCAATCGGTGCAACTTTTTCTTGATGGTGTGGTGGTCAATCCGCTCAATTTTGACGGGTCGGAAACATCGCCCGATGGCAGTTTCAAGGTCAGCGTCTGGCGCGGGGTTGAAATCCACGATGGCGTCAACCGCTTCACCGCGCGCGTGACCAACGCTGATGGCAGCATTGCCGCCGATTTGGAGCGCACGGTCAACCTGTCGGGCGGGCCGCTGTCTGTCTCGGTCGTGCCCGCACTTTCGCTGCCGATTGCCGACGGACTCAACCGCCCGGTCATCGCGGTGCGCCTGACCGATCGCAATGGCCGCCCAATCCGCCAGGGTGTGGTTGGTGACTTTGCAGTCGAACCGCCGCACCGCGCGGCTTTGGACGTTGATACCGAGCAGGATCGCCAGCTCTCTGGGCTGGATCGTGGCCGCACCACATGGCGGGTCGAGGGCGATGATGGCATCGCCTATATCGAGCTGCAGCCGACCACAGCATCGGGCACCGCGCGATTGAGCTTTACATTCCGCGACGAAGAGGTTGTCCGCCAACAGCAGCTCGATGTCTGGCTCAACCCAGGCAACCGCCCATGGACGGTAGTTGGTTTTGCCGCCGGCACGCTTGGCTATAACACGCTCAACGACCGGATGGAGCCTGTCGCCCAAACGCTGGGGCAGGACAATGTCGACGGTCGGATTGCGCTTTATGCCAAGGGACGGATCAGCGGCCAATGGCTGATGACGCTGGCCTATGACAGCGACCAAGAGGCCGATGAGGCGCGCTTTGGCGGGGTTATCGACCCGCGCGCCTATTACACAATCTATGCCGACCGTTCAGACCATGGGTTTGATGCGGCATCGGTGCGCAATCTCTATCTGCGGCTTGAGCGCCCGCAATTTTACGCGCTATTCGGCGATTTCGACACAGCTATCAACGAGCCCGAATTGGCGCGCTATCAACGCGCGCTAAACGGCGCCAAGGCCGAATATCGCGGGCCGCAAATTGCTGCGACTGCCTTTGTCGCCGACACCCCCTATCGCCATCGCCGCGACGAGCTGCAGGGCAATGGCCTCAGCGGCCCCTATCAACTTGGCGCGCGTGATATCCTGTCAAACAGCGAGCGGATTGTCATCGAAACCCGCGATCGTTTGCGCTCTGACATCATCATTCGCAGCGTCACTTTGGCCCGCCATATCGACTATGACATCGATTATTTCGCGGGAACATTGCGGTTTCGCGAACCCATTCTCAGTCGCGATTCGGGTCTCAACCCGCAATTCATCATCGCCGATTATGAAGTAGCCGGCGTGGGACAGCGCGTGTTGAACGCGGGTGGCCGCGCCAGCTGGACCAGCGAAAACGGCAATGTGCGGATTGGCGGCACCTTCATCCACGACGAAAGCGACGTCGCGCGGACCAATTTGGGCGGCGTTGATGTGCGGTTTCGCCCCGACACAAACACCGAAATACGCGCCGAATTTGCCCTGAGCGACACGAGCAAGACAAATGCTGCAGCCGCACCAAGCGATGGCCGCGCGCACGGCTGGTTGATCGAGGCGGAACATCACGGCCGCAGCTTTGATTTGCTGGCCTATGCGCGTGAACGCCAGGCCGGCTTTGGCGTTGGCCAACTCTCCGCCGCTGGCGAATCGAGCCGTCGTGTCGGTTTTGATGGCAAATTGCGGCTGTCGCAGGGGGTTTCATTGCTCGGTTCGGGGTGGCAGGAGGATTTCCTTGGCCGGGGCGCGCGCCGCCGCGCCGCGCGCATTCTTGGCGAATGGCAATCGCAAAATACAACGTTGCGGGCGGGCATGACCTTTGCCGATGACCGCCTGTCAACGGGCGAGCGCAATCGCTCTACCCTCGCGCAATTCGGCGGCACACAGCGACTGTTCAACCAGCGGCTCGAACTGAGCGCGCAAAGTGAATTCGCGCTCGGCGGGCAAAATGACAGCGTCGATTTCCCCGCCAGGCATAGCATTGGCGCGCGGTTCAATGCCTCGCAAACCGTCGCGCTGGTTGCCAATCATGAAATCACCAGCGGCGGCGCAATCGATGCCCGCACCACGCGCATCGGCTTTGACATCCAGCCATGGGCCGGCGCGCGCGCTAATTTAAGCGGTGCCAACCAAAATCTCGGTGAGTTTGGCCCGCGCAGCTTTGCGGCTTATGGGCTAACGCAATCACTGGCGATTAACGAGCGGGTGACGGTCGACGTGACATTGGATGGGCAGCGGACATTGGGCGGCGTCCGGATCCGCGATGTGCTGGACCCGGCGCACCCCGTGGCCTCTGGCGGCTTCCTCGACGGCAGCGGTGCCTTGAGCGAAGATTTTGTCGCGGTGACCGCCGGTGCGACCTATCGCACAGAAGATTGGAGCATCGCGCTGCGCGGCGAATATCGCAATGGCGAAATCGTCAATCGCACTGGTGTGACGCTGGGCGGCATCCGCAGGATTGGCGATGGCCGCGCCTTTGGCGGCCTGTTCAGCTGGACCCGGGCAACCAGCAGCATCGCCGCTTCGACCCAGACAATGGCGGCCGAGCTCAGCTGGGCCCATCGCCCATCGACAAGCCGCTGGAGCGTGCTCGACAAGCTCGAGTTCCGGCTAGATGATGTGCGCGGCGCCGTGGTGGGTCAGCCCGGCCCGATCGGCGGACCTGCCCTCACGGTCAATGGAGACGTCCGCTCGCGCCGCGTTGTCAACAGCCTGGCGGTCAATTTCACGCCGCAAAGGCAAGATGGCGGGCTGTGGCGCGAATCCGGAGAATATAGCCTGTTCTGGGGGGTTCGCTATGCCAGCGACCGCTTTGGCCGTGATGATGTTGCCGGATGGTCGACCGTCGTCGGCGCTGACCTTCGCTTTGACTTGCGCCAGATGGTAGGAATTGGTGTCTCTGCTAATGCGCGGGTCGGCACCAATGCGCGAACGACCGCGTGGAGCGTTGGCCCGCAAATTGTCATCACCCCGATGGACAATGCCAATCTCATAATCGGCTATAATTTCAATGGCTTCGCTGATCGCGATTTTGAAAGCAACCGCTATAGCCGCAGTGGCATTTACGCGACATTCCGCCTCAAATTCGACCAGACGAGCTTGAATCGATTGGGGCTGTAACCCTCAGTTCTGACTCTAATCTGCAAACAACAACACCGGTGTTTCAAGCAGTTTCTTCAGTGCCTGAACAAAGCTGGCGGCGTCATAGCCATCGACAACGCGGTGATCGCAGCTGATCGACAGGTTCATCAATTTTGCGCGGCGGATGATCTCGGCTCCAGTGGCGTCGCGGCCAAACACGGGCCGCTCGACAATCTTATTCGGGCCGATGATCGCGACCTCAGGGCGGTTAATGACCGGGGTTGTGGCGATACCGCCCAATGGCCCCAGCGACGTGATGGTCAGTGTCGATCCGCTCAGCGCTTCACTCTTTGAAGAACCATTGCGAGCATTCTCTGCTAAACTACTAATTTCATTAGAAAGTTGCCAAACATTCATCCCTTGCGCATCGCGAATGACGGGCACCATCAACCCAGCATCGGTCTGGGTCGCCATGCCCAGGTGCACAGCGCCGTGCCGCGTCACCACGCCGGCTTCATCGTCATAGCGCGCGTTGATCATTGGGAATTGCGGCAAAGTGCGGCAAATCGCGGCGATCAACAACGGCAGCATCGTCAATTTTGGTCTGTTTCCGCGGTTGGCATTGAGCTCTGCGCGCATCGCCTCGAGCGCGGTGACATCAATCTCCTCGACATAGGTGAAATGCGGGATAGCGCGTTTCGATGCCGCCATATTTTCGGCGATGCGGCGGCGCATGCCGATGACGCGCACAGTCTCATCAGGCCGCGTTGGCGCGGGCACAGCATAGCCTGCGCCGCTGTTATACCGCAGAAACGCATCGAGGTCGGCATGGCGAATACGGCCATCCGCCGAAGGTTTGACGTCGCCCAGATCGATACCGAGGTCGCTGGCGCGCGCGCGCACAGCGGGGGATGCAAGGGCGCGAATTGGCGTTTCAGCACCATCTATTACAACCGCTCGCCCTGAGCCTGTCGAAGGGCTGTTCTGCCTTTGCGAAGCGGCAGAAGTTAAGGGCGATGCTTCGACGGGCTCAGCATAGGCGGGTATAAGCTCTTCCTTGTTAGCCTCCTCGCCCGTCTCATCCGCATCCGCATCCGCATCGGTCTCGATCACCATCAGCGTAGATCCGATGGCGATCACATCACCCTCGCCGCCGCCAATCTCGACAACCACACCTGACACGGGCGATTCCATTTCCACGGTGGCCTTGTCAGTCATCATGTCGGCGACCTGCTGATCTTCCTCAACCCGGTCCCCCACCGCAACGTGCAGCGCGACAATTTCGGCCTCGGCGATGCCTTCGCCAATGTCGGGCAAACGGTATATGAAGCGCGCCATCGTCGTCAGTCCTCCAAGAGTTTCTCAATCGCCGTAGCGATGCGGACAGGGCCGGGAAAATAGGCCCATTCGAGGCTGTGTGGATAGGGGGTGTCAAACCCGGTCACCCGTTCTATCGGTGCCTCCAGGTGGAAAAAGCATCGCTCCTGCACCTGGGCGGCAAGCTCTGCCCCAAAGCCCGATGTGCGCGTTGCCTCATGCGCGATCAGGCACCGCCCGGTCTTTTTAACCGAGGCTTCTATCGCCGCAATATCGAGCGGAACCAATGTTCTAAGGTCGATGATTTCCGCATCAACCCCCATTTCATCGACCATCGTCTGAACAACGTGAACCATCGTGCCATAGGCAAGGATGGTCAGCGCATCGCCCTCGCGCACAAGCCGCGCCTTGCCCAATGCAACACGGTAATAGCCATCGGGAACCGCGCTACCCTCATGCTTGGCCCATGGCTCTACCGGGCGGTCATAATAGCCGGAAAAGGGGCCGTTATAGATACGCTTGGGTTCGAAAAAGATCGTCGGGTCATTATCCTCAATCGCCGCGATTAACAGCCCCTTGGCGTCATAGGGGGTAGCGGGGATGACGGTTTTTACGCCCGACACATGGGTAAAAATCCCTTCGGGTGACTGGCTGTGCGTTTGCCCGCCAAAAATGCCGCCGCCAAAGGGAGAGCGCACCGTCATCGGCGCGATAAAATCTCCGGCAGAGCGATAACGCAGCCGCGCCGCTTCGCTCACCAATTGGTCAAGCGCGGGGTAAATATAATCGGCAAACTGAATTTCGGGGACGGGGCGCAACCCATATGCGCCCATGCCCACCGCGACGCCGATAATCCCGCACTCGGTGATCGGCGTGTCGAACACGCGCGTCTTGCCATGCTTGGCCTGCAGGCCGGCGGTTGCGCGGAACACACCGCCAAAATAGCCGACATCTTCGCCCATGACGATGACATCAGGGTCGCGGGCAAGCATAACATCCATCGCCTCGTTAATCGCCTCTATCATGTTGAGGCGGCGCTCAGGCACCGGCGCTGGCTGGCTCGCCTTGCTCATCAGCTCGGCTTCCACTGCGCGCCAAATTTGCGATGCTGTTCGGCGAGCATTTGATCGCGCTGCTCCGCCAGATGATCTGGCATATGCTCAAATACATCCTCGAACATGCTTTCAAAAGGCTGGTGCATACCATGGCCAAGAATGCCATTCTTTTCAGCTTCTTTCTGTATTTTCTTAACATCTTCTGTTAGCTTTTGAACAAGCGCGTCATGCTGTGTCATATCCCATTCGCCCAGCGCGATAAGATGGTCGCGCAGCCGCAGCACTGGGTCGCCCAGCGGCCAGGCCGCATATTCTTCGCGCGCGCGATAGGCATTCGGGTCGTCCGACGTGCTGTGCCCTTCGGCGCGATAGGTAAAATGCTCGATCAGCGTAGGCCCATTGTTGGTCCGCGCGCGATCTGCCGCCCATCGCGTTGCGGCATAGACAGCCAGCGGGTCATTGCCATCAATCCGCAGGCCAGCGATACCATAGCCGACAGCGCGCGCGGCAAAGGTGGTGCGCTCACCGCCAGCAAAGCCTGAAAAGCTGGAAATCGCCCATTGATTGTTGACGACATTCATGATGACAGGCGCATTATAAACGGCGGCAAAGGTCATTGCGCTGTGAAAATCGCCCTCTGCTGTCGACCCTTCGCCGCACCACACAGCCGCGATCCGGCTGTCGCCCTTGGCAGCGCTGGCCATCGCCCAGCCAACAGCCTGCGGATATTGGGTGGCGAGATTGCCCGAGACCGAGAAAAATCCATAGTCCTTGCTCGAATACATGATTGGCAATTGCCTACCCTTGAGGGCATCGCCGCGGTTGGAATAAATCTGGTTCATCATTGCGACCATGGGATAATCGCGGGCGATGAGGATGCCCTGCTGGCGATAACTGGGGAAACACATGTCACCGCGGGTCAGCGCCATTGTCGCGGCAACCGATACCGCCTCTTCGCCCGTGGATTTCATGTAGAAACTGGTTTTTCCCTGTCGCTGTGCGCGAAACATCCGGTCATCAAATGCCCTGAGCGTCAACATATAGCGCAGCATTGTCCGCAGGCGGTCTGCTGACAATTGCGGGTCCCATGGTCCGACCGCATGATGATCATCGCCCAGCACCCGCACCAGGCCATAAGCATGGTCGCGTATATCAGCGGGCTTGGCCGCAACGTCCGGGTGCGGCATCAGCCCGGCCGCGGGCACGTCAATGTTAGAGAAATCCGCCGTGTCGCCGGGGCGAAAGCGCGGCTCGGGCACATGCAAAGTCAGCGGCGGTAAATTGACCGAACGACGAATATGAGCGTCGGGCATCACCTTATCCTCTCAACCAAATCGAAACATAATATTTCCGACAAATGTTATTATATTTCAATCGCTGTCGCAAGTGTCCTCATACAGCCACGGGGGCGCTGATGTGACCTTGTGGCGCATAATCGCGCACGATGAAATCATCGATAGTGTAATCAAACAGGCTGGTGGGTTTGCGGGCGAATGCCATGCGCGGATCACCGCCGGGCACGCGGCCCAGCTGCTCGATGACGAGATGTTCATGGTTGCGATAAAGGTGGACATCGCCGCCGCTCCAGACAAGCTGCTTGGCTCTCAACCCCGTCTGTTGCGCCAGCATCATGGTCAACATGGCGGCCCCGAACAGGTTAAATGGCAGCCCCAGCGCCACATCGCACGATCGTTGAAACAGCATGCAGGATAATTGCCCATCGCCCGTGACGTGGAACTGATAGGTCATATGACAGGGCGGAAGCGCCATACTATCCAGCTCGGCGACATTCCATCCGGTAATGATATGCCGCCGAGACGCCGGGTTATTGCGCAAAGATTCAACCAAAATGGACATTTGATCGATGCCCTGGGGCCGGCGACGAAATAATCCACTACCAGGGGTGCCATCGATTGCACCATCAACCGCATCATAGGCAGGCCAATGCCGCCACTGCGCACCATACACCGGGCCAAGATCGCCCCATTTCAGTGCGAAGTCCGCGTCGGCAATGATCCGTTGCTCAAACGCATCGCGGTCAATATCCTCGCCCGTTGCGCGAGCATGATGTGCGAGCGGCCAGTCGGTCCATATATGGACACCCTCGGCCACCAGCGCGCGGATATTGCGATCACCCGACAAAAACCATAGCATTTCGCGCGCCGCAGCCTTCCAATAGACACGCTTTGTCGTCAACAAGGGGATCCGACCATCGGACAGGTCAAAGCGCAATTGCTCGCCAAACAGGCTGCGCGTGCCGACTCCGGTACGATCGATGCGTTGATCGCCCTCTTCCCAAACGCGGCGCATCAAATCGAGATATTGCGTTTCATAATGGGGGAGGCTGTTCGTGGTCATCGGCATATCATGTGCCATATCGCCGCGTTTGCCAAGGCGATTGCTTGGGATCGGCATCCATTTATCGCGCGGCAGAGGCACCAAAACACTACTCCAATATGGCTTTAATCCAATGTGGCCGTTCTACCGCTTGCTATCTTTACGCCTTGGGCAATCGTTCGCCCTATGACGGCACAGGCAAAAATTGCACTCAACATAGCGCCAAAAACGGCTGCGCATGGCCACGCTCATGGCCGTGAAGCGCTTTTTGGCGCATTGCCTTTCCCCGATTTAATCGACCTATTCACACCGTTTTTGAACACTATCCACCGCGAGCATATGGTTGTCGCGGGGCTGGATGACCGCGGGCGATTGACGGCATTTGCCGAGATCAGCGGCTGCCAAACACGGGTCGACGGCGTGATCAGCGCCATTCGCGCTGTTTTGGCACCGGCGGCAACCCGGTGCATCATCATGGCGCACAGTCATGTGGTTGGTGATGCCAAGCCCTCACCAGCCGACATCGCCGCCACCAGGCACGTTGATCGCCTGTCGCGGCTGGCGGGTGTGCGGCTCTTGGATCACCTCATTTATTGCAAAGGGGTGTGGGTCAGCATGTCTGAGCTTGGGTGTGTTTGACCCTTGCGCGCTTGCGGGCTGATTTCTATAGGCATGGCGACGCATCGCACTGTGAAGGTTTTTGGGCCGGACAGTGTCGAAACGGGAAGTAGCTCAGCCTGGTAGAGCACTGCCTTCGGGAGGCAGGGGCCGGAGGTTCGAATCCTCTCTTCCCGACCAGTTTCGCAATCAGTGATCATCAAGGGGATATCGGGTGGTGAGCAGCAAATGCACGATAATGGTCACAGGTGGCGCTGGCTATATTGGTAGCCACGCTGTCCTGGCGCTTCGTGATGCTGGCTGGCCAGTGGTGGTCATCGACAATCTGGTCACCGGGTTCGATTGGGCGGTGCCCGATGACGTTCCGCTGATTATCGCCAATATCGCCGATAAGGACGCGGTTCGAGCCGCTCTATCTGAGCATAATGTCGGCGCAATCATGCACTTTGCGGGCTCGGTCGTCGTCCCTGAATCGGTTGATGACCCACTCAAATATTATCAGAATAACACCTGTGCCACCGCCGCCCTGCTCGAAAGTGCGGTTGCGAGCGGGGTGCGCCATTTCATCTTTTCATCCACCGCCGCGACTTATGGCATTCCCGATCAGGCGCTGGTCAGCGAAACCACGCCACAGCGGCCCATCAACCCCTATGGCATGTCGAAGCTGATGACCGAGGCAATGCTGAACGATACCGCCGCCGCGCACCCGTTGAATTATTGCGCCCTGCGCTATTTCAATGTCGCTGGTGCAGACCCGGCGGCGCGCAGCGGACAATCAACGGCTGGTGCAACGCACCTTATTAAGGTTGCGGTTGAGGCGGCGCTTGGCAAACGCAAGAGCATCTCCATTTTCGGCACCGATTTTGACACGCCTGATGGCACCGGGGTTCGCGACTATATCCACGTCAGCGACCTTGCCGCCGCCCATGTGCATGCGCTTGAGCGGTTGATTGCCGAGCCATCGCAAAACCACATCATGAATTGCGGCTATGGCCGTGGTTATTCAGTCACCGAAGTATGCGACGCCGTTGACCGCGTGACGAACAGGACGCTTGTCCGACATCGCGAAGGGCGCCGCGCGGGTGATCCGGATGCGCTGGTCGCCGATAATCGCCGGATTTTATCGACTTTGCCGTGGAAGCCAGCGCATGACAATCTCGATACCATCATTCGCCATGCCCTTGACTGGGAACGCAAGCTGGCTGAGCGGGGATAAGGGCGATGGTCTGACCCTGGCGGATTTGGTTCGGGCGCACGGGTTGATTATGGCGGAGAGGGTGGGATTCGAACCCAAAAGGGGTCGCTTGCGATCTCGCCAAAAAAGACTCGTGGGTTCGATACATTATGGCGGAGAGGGTGGGATTCGAACCCACGGTGAGCTCGCGCCCACGCCGCATTTCGAGTGCGGTGCTTTCGACCTCTCAGCCACCTCTCCGCAGAAGTGCGACGCCATTTTCATGCCATCGGATGTTGGTCGGTGCGGGCCTTTAACGAATGCATTGCCGCTTGCCAAGCAGATACCCACAAAAGCATGCCATGGATGGCTTGTCTCTTTGCGCCATTCGACTACATAGTGACCATATGCAGCCACCTATCAGCATCTCCAACGCATCGGACAGGGCAAATCGCTTGCCCTTCACCGCTATCGCCCAATTTGGGGTTGGTGATGTTGTCCGGCATCGTTTGTTCGATTTTCGCGGTGTTATTTTCGATATTGATCCCGTCTTTTCCAACAGCGACGAATGGTATGATGCCATTCCGGCCGAGATAAAGCCTGCCAAGGATCAACCATTTTACCATTTGTTCGCGGAAAATGGCGAATCATCCTATGTCGCCTATGTCAGCCAGCAAAACCTAGTCGGAGATGGTGTTTCCGGCCCTGTCGATCACCCATCCATCGACGGTATGTTCAATGCCTATACTGATGGTCGATATCCGCTGCGTGCGGTGCACCGGCATTAGAGCCGTTACCACGGCATTAAGGGCTGAGCGATTGGCATAAGGGCTGAGCGATTTCACCGCGCTGCTGGTGTGGCTGCGGCTTATGAATTTTGGGCGGTAGCAACCCTTTATCCATGGTCGGGGAGACAGGATTCGAACCTGCGACCCTCTGTTCCCAAAACAGATGCGCTACCAGGCTGCGCCACTCCCCGACGGGGCGAGCCTCTAGGACA
>JBEBJX010000046.1:0-16158 GCA_040079655.1 Sphingopyxis sp.
CGGCGTCGCGCCATCAAGGACCAATATCCCGCCATTGCCGCCCAATGCGCGGGCAGAAAGGTTGATATTGGCTGGGCCGTCGCTGCCATCGCTGAACTGACTGCCGCTATGCGTGAAAAATATATTACCAGCGCGTGCAGTGCCGCCGTACCCTGGTGTGGAATAGAGAGCCCCCGGCCCGAACAGCAATTTATTGCCGCCCGCGCCGCCAACGGCCCCAGTATCAGCGGTCAACCCACCCCTGATGCTGACTTGCGCGGTGCCGTCGAGTGGCCCGCCGATGAGGGCGGTGATAACACCGCCGGAGCCCAAGCCGCCATTGCCCGGGGAGATCGAAGATTGCGGGTCGCTATTCGCGCCTGCGCCGCCGCTGCCGCGCGAGGAAAGGAACAGCGTGTCGCCCGAAACGCCCGCCCGTGAAACTGATGGAGAGCTGGCCACCGCTTGCCGCCCCGCCATTGGCTGCATTGCCTCCCGCAACGCCATCACCGCCAAAGCCATCGACGCCAAGCACGGTGGAAATAATATCGGTGGTCCCCGCCGTCTGGAAAAAATCGATGAGCCCACCGCGCCCATTGCCGCCATTGACGCCGATGCCGTTGGCGATAACCGACAACAGATTGCCGCGCGTCGTGCCGCCAAAGCTGATTCTGGCGGTGCCACCTTGCCCGTGGATTGGCCCGAGGGTGCTCTGATAGGGGCTGGACTGGTCGAATGTGCCGCCGCTCATTGCCGCGTAAATCTCGCCAAAGGTCAGCAGCGATCCGGATGCATCGGTGGCTTCGATGTAAAGAAGACCGCCCGTTCCGGTTTTCGGGGGGGCCGTCAGCGCCGACGCACCCGCCAGCCCATTGATGTTGATCAGCGTCACCCCGCCGAGGTTGATCGCGCCCGATGCCGCGAGGATGTCGACGGTCCCGCCATAGCCCGCACCGCCGATAGCACCGCTGCCCGCGGTGCCGTTCGCGTCGAGCCTGTTGGTTGCGGCGCCGGTAAAGCTGAGCAAGCCTGTGCCGAACGATACCAGCTCGATGTACCCGCCCGTCGCATCGCCCGCCGTGCCGGTGGCGTTGGCGCTGCTGGCGCTGGTGTCGACGCGAACAGTATCTGCGCGGATCACGCCAAAGGCTTGAGCGTTCAAACTGACCGCCCCGCCCGTGGCATTGCCCGATGCGGTGACCAGCGGCGAGAAGATGTTGCCTGCCGCATGGGCCGTTGCTTGGATGTCGATCTGGTTGTTGACAATGATCTGCCCGCCAAAAGGGGAGCTGATGGCAGCCGTGCCGCCGTCCGCTGTGGCTACGGTCCCACCGTCCGATATATCAATATCTGCATTGGCGGTGGCTGTGAGGTTGCCATCGACCAGCGGGATGACGCCGACCTGCATCACGCCGCCAAAGCTGGTCAGGTTGACGCTGCCGCCGCGCGCCGACCCGGTGGTGCCGAGCGTCCCGCCCGATGACCCGCCATGGCCGTTGGCGCTTAAGTTCGCCAGTGGCACGGTGAGCGTGCCGCTTTGCGGCCTCAACGAGACCGTCCCGCCCACGCCATTGCCGCCGCGCGCGGTGTCGCGGTTGTTGGTTGGTTGCGATTCGCCGCCAATGCCGTCGGCGTGCATGGCCAGCGCGCCCAGATTGGAGGTGCCGTTATTAGAAAGCGTCGCGGTGCCGCCCGTGCCATGGCCGCCGACCAGCGTGTTAGGCGTGAGCGGATTGGTGAGTTGATCGAGAATGCCGCCGCCCGTCCCGCTGGCGTCGATGGTGGTCGATCCGGCGGTGAGCGTGCCACTAAAGTTTTCGAGGCTAGCCTGCCCGCCGGTGCCGTTGCCCGATGTGGTGGTGCCGATCTGCCCAACGCCGAGCGCCTGGATGCGCAAAGCGTTGGTGACATTGATACTGCCCCCTGCTGCTTCGACAGTGACCGTGCCGCCAAATCCGCTGCCCGCCGTATCGACAAGCGCCGTGCTGGTGCCATTGGCCTCGACGGCCATATCGCCAGTGGTGATAGTGCCGCCAACACCCGCCGAGACAAAAGCGGTCCCGCCCGTGCCATTGGCACCGGTGCCGCCGTCGTCCTGATCGCCATTGCCATTGGCGCGCACGAGGATTGACGCGGAAGTCAATTGACCCGGTCCAATGTCGATTGCAGCACTGCCGCCCAAGGCGACGCCGCCATTGGGCGAAAAACCGTGCCCGCTGGCATCGAGGATCAACTGTCCGGCAACGCTGATCAGCCCGCCGCCCGATGTCCCCGCGCTTGGCGGTGGGTTGCTATCTATGCTCAGATGCACCGAGCCGCCGGTGCCGTTTGCCCCCGCGCGCATCGTTAAATTGCCGCCGGCGATGATCTGCTGTGCCTGGCCTATGCTGAGATCGACGAGGCGGCGGGCGCTCAGCGTCGTATCCTTGCGGAACTGGATCTGTCCGGTGGTGGAGCCCGCGCTGCACGCCGGAGCACAGCTCGTCGTCGGGCGGCCGGTGATCGCGTCGGTCGCGGCGCCGTTTAGCGTGTTGAGGAAGGTCGTATCGTTGATCCGGATATTCGCGCTCGTATTGCCGTTCACGCTATCGCTGAGCGCGCCGCCGACGATATTATGCCCGGCCGACAGGACAATCCCGCCCTCGGTCAGCGTGGCCGCGCTCGCAGTTTCAAAACCGATGGTGCCCGACAACAGCATCGTCATCGCCTGGTTCTTGGGCACCGCAACAAAATAAGCGCGGCTTTCGCGCGCGGCGCTGCCGTCCGATGGCCCGCCGGTCCGTCCGGTGTTGACAATGCCGTTGGCGTCGCTGCTTCCCGCCAGAATGTTGATGTCGAACAGCCCGTTGTTGATGCGGATGTCCGCTTGTTCCGCCGCGACCAGCGCCACCGAACCATTGACGCTGACCGTGCCCGCCTGGACAATGCGCGGTGCGACCAGCGCGATATAGCTGCCGCTTGGCGCCCCGTTAAAGGCGGTGATGCTGGCTCCTGCCGCAATTTCAACGCGCGATGTGCCAGTGCCAGCGATGGCGGGGTCGCGAAACCGGATCTGGCCTGTGGGGCCGAACAGCCCGCCAGTCGTGTTGATATCGCGCGATGTCAGCACCAGAGATCCGACATTGATCACGCCCGTGCTGCCCACCAATATGCCGCCGGGGCTGTAAAACCAGATATTGCCGCCCGGTTGTTGCCCGAACAGGTCAGAGGTGATGGTGCCGTTGAGTGCGATCATCCGCGCAATCGGCACGTCGCTGCCATTAACCGGGATGATGCGGTTGAGAACGGTGAAATCGGCAAAGCCCGTGAAGCGCGCGCTGCGCTTGTCGGGGAGAAAGTCTATCGTCCCGGTGCCCGTGGTGTCATTGGGTTTCCAATTGATCACCGCTTGCGGCGTGGTGACGGTGATGGTGTCGAGCGTCGCCGTTTGATTGATATCCGCTCCGCCGGAAACAACTGTCCCTGCCCCCTGAAACGCAGTTTGCGCGGTCGCAGAGCCATGCGCAGCCAAAGTCGAAAGACAGATTGCCATCGCACCACAGCTGAGCAGTTGTCGGCGTATATGCGCGCGCTTGCTGGTGGTCGGGGTCATGATTTGGGTCTGCGTCATCATCATTGTCCTGCTAAAATGCGAAGGGCCACAGTGTCAGCGGGCCCTTATCTGTTGCCCATCCTATCGGTGGCCAATGCCAAATTGGGTGGTGAAAGAAATCAGCGCGCGCGTGGCGGAGCGCGATGGCGGTATCCCCACCCGGCGGAGCGGCTCGGCCACCGTCACATCAAGCCGCGCACGGTCACCGAATACCAGCCGGATTCCCCCGCCCGCTGATGTGAGATGCTGCGGGCTTATCCCCGCAAAGGCGGTGTCCTTGTTCCAAACCCACGCCGCATCGAAAAAGCCGAACGGCTGTAGGGCCAGGCTGGTCCTTGATCGGGGGATCAGCGTTCCGACGCGTATTTCGGCGGATATCCCGGCGCCGCTGTCACCTGTCAAAATACCGGGGTCGTAACCGCGACCAACGGTGAAATTGCCCGCCGAAAACTCTTCGTAAGACAAGAGCGGGTGGTTTGAATATTGACCGCGCGGCGACAGGATAAGCGCCACTGTGGGTATCGGGCGCCACGCTAGTTCTGCTTCGGCACGAATGACCGTTGCGCTCGTATCCGCTTCGACGCGGCTGATGGGCGATGCGCCCGGCCCGAAACAGGCACTGCCAGAGGGTCCGCACGGGCGACTGGCCCCGAATATTTGCATCCCCTGGCGTATCTGCGCGTTGATTTGGGCTGACCAACGCGGCTCGGCGGGGCTATAGCCATCACGACCCGTAAAGGCAGCGGGGTCAGTCCAGATTCCATCCATGTTCAGCCAGGCAACACGAATATTATCGCGGCTCAACAATGTGCCGAGCGCGAAAACATCCTGGTCGATCCAGTCGAACCCCAGCCCAAGCCAGAGGCTGCGCGATTGCCGCAACATGGTCGGCACCCGCACCTGGCTGGTCCACACCAGGGCGTTGGTTTTGAAATCAATTCCGCCGGGGATTGTCGGGTGAGTCCAGGCATAGGTGACGTTGGTGCCAATAGTTACACCCTCACCGCCAACGCGAAATTCATGCCCCGCCTGAACCACTTGTTGCTCGTCAACATCGGCGGTGCTGTAAACCGCCAATGTGGTTTCATCGCCAAGCCCGGTAAGGCCGTTAAACCGCGCGCGCACAATGCCGCCAAATCGCCCGACCGCGCGACCACCATAGTTTTGAACATTGGCATCAAGCAGGATCGGTGTGTGATCAACGGTGATTTCACCGATGACGTCTCCGGGAACTGATCCTGGACGCAGGGTCAATCGGGCCGATGTGCCGGGCAGGCTGTTGGCCAACAGCAGATAGCGTTCGGCCTCGCCGACATTGAATAATGGCTGACCCTCAAGTTTGGCGAGGTAGCGCGCCAATTGCCGCTCGGATGCGCCGGCGTCGCCGCGAATTTGGATGGCCGATAATCGCGCCGCCAATATGTCCAGGCTGACGATCCCGTTTTCAATCCGTTGAACAGGAACGCGCACCGCAGCAAGATAGCCTTGCCTGCGCAACATAGTCGCCGCGCGGTCGCGTATATCACAAATGGCTGCTATCGGGATTTCGGTGCCAATCAAATCGCGCCATGCCGGGTCGATTGATGCGAGGTCAATGGCACCCGCATTGTTGAACCGCACCTCGCGCAATGTGAAACGCAGATTGGCAAACTCGGGGTTGGCAAGCGGGCAGGGCGCGCGTTCTATGCCATCGTCTGTTTCTATCTCCAGGGCTGTGTCGCTTTGCGCATTGCCCATTGGCTCGCGCAATATTTCTTCGCGGGTCGGCGCACTTTGCGCCACGGCAGGCGCTGCCATGCCCATTCCCAGGACAGTTAGGCCAAAAACAGATATGCTCTTCATCTTCATCATCTCAACGCCCCACCTGGTGAATAGGTTCGCTTGCTGGTGGTGCATTCTGTGCAGTGGCTGAGCGGAACATGCTGTGCGCTCCGTCACCAATGATGGCGAATCCTGCCCAATAATAGGGGTGGGATGTGCGGGCATCGTCCATCAATATGTCCTGCGCCTGGCCAAGCGCACCCGCCATGCTGACATTGGGGCCGGCTCTAAATATGCCGCCAATCAATCGCTCGGTTGCGTCAAAATCATCTGGGGCGGGCCAGTGACTGGCAATGATGGAGCGACCACCTGCGCCAATGAAGGCACGCACTAGCCCATCAAGCGCGCTGCCGCCGCCTGTGCTGACACCCGCCGCGCGGGTGGTTGAGATGCTGGCTTCTCCCGCTGTGTCGCACGCAGACAGGATGATGAGGTCGGCGTCCAGCCGCAGGCCAAATATTTCGTCAAAGCTGAGCAGCCCGTCTGAATCCTGACTGTCGAAAGATGTCAACAAAGCCGGCTTCGCCTGGCATCCGGGCTGTGGAGGCGTCACCAGCCCATGCGTTGCAAAGTGCAGGATGCGATAATCCCCTAAATCGGTGCGTTGGCGCAGTTGGCGGTCGGTAAAACCAGCCCCCGTGACCACTTGCGACCCTGAAACGCCTATCAAATCCCGCGCTGCATAGAGCTCCGTCGCGGCAATTGGGCGATTCCACTCGCTGGGTGACCAATTGCACCCGTCGCCACCTGCGCCACCAGTAGCGCCACGCACCCTGTTGGCCATTGCAACCGCGCTGATCGGCAGGTTATTTCCAAACCCCAGATAGTCGTGCGCCGCGCGCGAAACGGGCGCTTGGCGTGTGTTGCGAAACGCGAGCGGCGAAACCGAGGTGCTGACGCGGCTGTTGCGACCGAGCCAGGCCATGCCGCGCATATCGAACGGGTCAGCGCCGGGCGCATTAGTGCGGGCTTGATAGGCTAGGACAGTGGCGCTGTCTGTGATCAGCAGGTTAATCGGCAGGCGCAGCATGGCGCCGTCGGGCTCAAATATGATGTGGCGCGCGCCCACAATCTGCGACGAGGCTGGTCCGAACAGATCGACGAATAATTTGTGCGCGGCTTCGGCATCAAAGGGATAGGTCGTATATTGCCCACCCTCCAAAACAGATATGGAGTTGCGGATGGTGTCGACAGCGGTATCCAGCCCCGTGCGATTTACAGCGGTTTTCCATGCCCGCGCCTCTGTTCGGGTCACGTACATGGCATAAACATCTTCGCCGACCACAGCCAGTTTGGCATAGGCCTCATCATCGTGCAGCGACGATTGCAGGTCGGCCAGAGGCAGCGCGTCTTGCGATACAGCGCGATATTGCGGAAACTCGGCAAGCCGTGCCAAAGTAGCTGTCTGCTCGACCGACAGATTGGTGATGCGGGTTTCTGCCTCTGCCACATATTGCGCAATTTCACTCCCGCCCGGTTGCGCGATTAATCGGCCCAGTTCGATCCGCGTTCTTTCGAGGTCGCGCGCCAGATTATTGGCTTGCCGAAACAAAGAAGCCGCTTCGCCCCCACCGGCTGATAATTCGCGGGCAAGCTGAGCTTGTGTGCTCGCCACCCCTGGGCGGACCAATAATTGCACGGCGGCAAAAAATTCCGATGCTGCTGCGGGGTCGCTCGCCTGTCGGTTGGCCAATATCTGATAATAGGGGCCCATCTGGTTGTAGATCCCTGTCAACTGACGATGCGACAAAGTCAGTGCAGATATGACCTGGCGATAGATGGTCACCGCATCGTCGGTTCGGTTATGGCGCGAGAGAAATGCCGCTAATTTGGCGCGTGCAGCCGCGAGCGCCATGGTTTCGGGATATTCACGCACCAACAGCGCAATGGCATCGCCAAACCGCGATTCCGCAGTAGCTAAATTGCCCTGGGCTTCTTCGACAAGCGCCTCTTCGGCCATGATTTGCGCCTGTAGTCTGAGGATTGATGTCACCCTGCCATCGCGGACAGTCACTGTGTCGGCCAATGATCGCGCCAGTGCCTGCCTTGCACCAGGCATGTCGCCAGATAATCTGAGGCTGGTTCCACGGAGCTGGTTGGCTTGCGCATCGATGATGATGGCGCGTTCCTGTGGTGATAGCCTGTCTTCGCCGTAAAGCTGGGTTAGAACGCGCGCATTGGTGCTGCTATTCAACGTGGCTGCCATGGGAGGTGATATGTCAAAGCCGTTGAAATTGGCTGGTTCCGAACGCGCAATAGCGGCAATATTTTGGTTGAGCACCGCAATAGCACCTGCATAGTCGCGTCGGTTCAGCATATGGATGGCGCGGAAATTGCGCCGCAGCCGCAGTTGAACGCCGTCCGACGTCGGCTGGCCATCCACTTCGTCGAACAGGCGGTCAGCTTCGCCGAAATCACCGAGGTTGGATAATTGCAACGCGTGATTGAGGCTGAATTCACTGGGGTCTATACCAGTATTGGTATCAACGGGGCGCCTTTCGAGCGCTTCAAAGAATATGGCGGCTTCCGAATAATCACCGCTATTATTTCGCCTATACCCTTCTGCCAGCGCGCGATCGGAAGGCAGGTTTGTGACTTGCACACGTGCCAAAGCATCGGCATCACCAACAGTGGTTGTTGCAACATCAATCCGGCCAATGGCGATGCGGCGGTTGATGATGCTCGCCATCGCAAGACGGATGGCGTCTTGATATACGCCCAAGCCCTCGGCAACATAGAGCGTGTCACCGCGCTGTGCGATGGATCGTGTCCCTGGCAAACCGCCAAAATAATTGGGGCAGGCGACATTGCTATTCTGATTTGCGGGTTGGTTTGGGCAGATTGGCGCATTCGGGCGGGCATTTATCCGCGCTAATGCATCATTTCCGCGCAGAGCATAGACGCGGCCGATTGGCTGCGCAGCGTCGCGGCATATGATTGTCCATGCGCGGTCGAAAATCCCCGAAAATGCCGGATCGGTCAACTCGGATTGGACGCGGCACAAGGCGCCGTCGCTGCTCCCGATTGGGAAGCTGTCGCGTAATGTGGGATCGAGCGGAGCGGATTGTGACTGGGCACTCACAGAGGATAGCGCCAATGCTGCGGCCACAGCTATTTCTGCGGCAAAAACGGTGGTGCCGTGCAATATGGAGCAATATTTCTTATGGTGAGCCTTGCCAAGAGTGGTCAGGCGATTGTGTCTAGCCTTCGCTAACATTCGTGTGCCTCCGCGTGACAACCAAGGGAAAATCCCGTCGTTATCTAAAAATCAAAGAGGCGACCCTAGGTCAGTATTTTATAATTTATTTTTATGCTGCATCATGCCTAGCTCCGTCCGCAAACGAATGAAAGCCATAATCCACAAGTGATTTGTTTCACTTATGAACGCCGCTGTCTGTGGCCCACGTCACAAAAGCTTTCTGCAACCATGCAACCATGTTCATGGCCCATTAAATGGCCGATGCTATTTGGGATTGCAGGCGATCGGGTGTTTGGCCAATGATCGCGGTAACACACTGCCCAATTGGGTCGATCGGGATGCGCGGTTAATGGTAAAAATCACTGCTCGGCAAACAGGTAAAGGTGCAGTCTCTGCGCTTGCGCTGTTTGTTGCCTTGGCTATGGCTCAGCCAATTGCCGCGCAGGCGCGATCGGGCTCGCAGAGATCCGCCCCACCCAACCAGCAGGTAGACGAGCGACCAAGGCCTTCATCGACACGGCCCTTGCCCGAAATCGTCGCAAGAGTTCAGGCGACGCCACCATATAATACTATGGATTATATAGGCGTAGCTGGTTTTCAGACGCGTCAGATGGTCTATATTCTTCGCTTCATTGATGGGCGCCAGGTTGTTGTTGTCTATGTTGATGCACGATCAGGCCGAATTGTTGGTCGCGCGCCCTGATTTTTTGCTCTAGGATAAGGGTCAAGTGCTGTTGCATCAATCAGGTGCAACAGCATATGGGCTAATAACTGGGAAGAGGGCGAACATGCGCATCCTGATCGTAGAGGACGAACCCACCTTGGGACGTCAATTAAAAACGACATTGGAATCTGCGGGCTATGCCATTGATCTTGCGACCGATGGTGAAGACGGGCATTATCTTGGCGCCAGCGAGAGCTATGACGCCGTGATTTTGGACCTCGGCCTGCCAGAAGTTGATGGGTTGACTGTGCTTGACCGCTGGCGGCGCGAAAAGCGCAATTTTCCCGTGCTTGTCCTCACTGCCCGCGATAGCTGGTCAGACAAGGTCGCGGGTCTTGATGCAGGTGCCGATGATTATCTCGCCAAGCCCTTCCAAACCGAAGAGTTGATTGCGCGCCTTCGTGCGCTTATCCGCCGATCAAGCGGAAATGCGTCGAGTGAACTTATGGCAGGGCATGTTCGGCTCGACACACGTTCGGGCAAGGTGACGCTGGCTGGTGATCCGGTAAAGCTTACTGCCCAGGAATATAAGCTCCTGTCCTATCTCCTGCATCATAAGGGCAAAGTGGTCAGCCGCACCGAATTGATCGAGCATATTTATGACCAGGATTTTGACCGGGATTCAAATACTATCGAGGTATTTGTAACACGTATTCGCAAGAAATTGGGTGCGGACGTGATCAGCACGATACGTGGCCTTGGCTATCAGTTGGATGATCCCGCAGCCTAGTGGCGCGCGGAATGATATTGCATGGACGTTGCCCCGCAACATATAGAAGTGCCGGAAGATACTTCGAAAAATGCGGGGCGAGAACAGGGCCATTCTGCCCTCGTCGTGGCCGAGCCATCGCCACCCATAGCAACGCCGGCATTACGCAGTTCAGGATCGCTTGGCCGCCGCATGATCGGTATCGCCGCCGCGTGGATATTGCTGCTCCTGGTGGTCGGGGGGCTGACATTAGACCGCGTGATTGGCCAAGCCATTACGGACAATTTTGACGACAATATCGAATATCTGCTGGTCGCGATGATTCGCGCATCCGAAGTGGGCGCTGACGGTCAGGTGCAATTGTCCGAGCCGTTGGGGGAGCAAAGGTTTTTCGAGCCCTATAGTGGCCTTTATTGGCAAATTTCCGGCACGGGGGGCACTGAGCCTGAAAAATCACGATCATTATGGGATCGCACCCTCGAGGTTGGCACCACGCATAGCGATGGCAATGTGCATATGCGCGATAGTTTGCAATTTACCGACGAGCCGTTGCGGGTTGTCGAACGCGATGTTGTTTTGCCCAACTCACCCATCATCTGGCGATTTCAGGTGGCGCAATCGCGTACGATCCTGGACGAGCAGATGCGCACTGTGCGAAGGACAATCATACGCAGCTTTGCCATTCTTGCGCTTGGGCTCATCATTTTGGCGGGTTTGCAAACGGTTTACGGGCTATGGCCACTCAGGCGCATAAGACAGGGGATTGCGGCGCTCAAAGAAGGCGATAGGACTTTGTTGAGCGAAGCTATGCCGATTGAGGTTTTGCCCATTGTCGCGGAGTTGGACGGCCTCATTACGCATAACGATCGACAGGCAGATGAAGCGCGGCGCCACGCTGGCAATTTGGCCCATGCGCTCAAAACACCGATGACCGTTGTTATGAACGCCGCTGCGGCGAAGGACCCGGACTTAGCCGAGCTGGTAACACGCGAATCGGCGACAATGCGCCGACAGGTTGATCACCATCTGGCTCGTGCGAGGGCGGTAGGCAGGCGCGGTCATGCACAGCTTCGTGCCGCTGTCTGGGAGAGTATAGAAGGGGTGGAGCGCGCAGTTTCGCGCCTCTATCCCGACACCCGATTTGACGCCGATGGGTCACGCGATGTGATGGTCAGAATTGAGCGCCAGGATTTGGATGAAATCCTTGGTAACCTTATGGAAAATGCCGCGAAATATGGCGGGGGCAGCGTATTCGTCACTGTGTCGCAACGGGGTGAGAGTGCAGAGCTACTCGTCGAAGATGATGGCCCGGGCATTTCGGTTGCGGATCGTGGTCGATTGTTTGACCGGGGTGTTCGTCTTGATTCTGGTAAGCCGGGAACCGGGCTTGGTCTCGCTATTGTTCGCGATGTCATTGAAATATATGGCGGATCTGTTCAGCTTGAGACGAGTGAGGATATGGGCGGGCTGGCTGTGCGGCTGACTTTGCCACTAGTTTAGCCGAATTTAGCCGAATTCATTCGCTCTTAGCGCGTGTTTATTCGCTCTTAGCGTGCGTTTATTCGCTGATACTGGCTTGCGCGCGTTGATGATGGCGGATCACTTCGTCGATGATGAAGCGCAAAAACTTTTCGGTGAAATCGGGATCGAGCTGGGCATCGGCAGCCAGCCGCCTCAGCCTGTCTATCTGCGCGGCTTCGCGCCCCAGGTCGGCGGGGGGGAGCGCCAGTTCGGCCTTCAACTGCCCAACCGCCTGTGTGACCTTGAACCGCTCGGCAAGCATGGCCACTAGCGCGGCATCAATATTGTCAATGCTTTGACGATAGCGGCTTAGCTGGTCATCCATGTCGAAATCCTCGTGGTAAGTGCAGATACTGCACGATCAATTGCCGCCTTTGTTGGTTGTGACAAGCCAAAACCATTTGCAACTCTTTGTGACCACGGGCAGAGGGCGTAGATATGAGCGCAGACATTCATATACTGCATCCAGCCAATGGGCCATCGCTTGACGCCATCATGAGCCTGGTGTCAGCGGATATGAACGCTGTCAACGCTGTCATTCTTGCGCGGATGCAATCGGACATCCCCTTGATCCCCGAGCTTGCCGGACATTTGATTGCGGGCGGCGGCAAGCGGATGCGGCCGATGCTGACCCTCGCTTGCGCGCGTTTGCTCGACTATGCAGGGACGCGGCATCATCTGCTGGCGGCAACGGTGGAGTTCATCCACACCGCGACATTGCTGCATGATGATGTCGTCGATGGTTCAGATTTGCGGCGCGGCCGGCGCACGGCCAACATCATCTGGGGCAACCCGGCCAGTGTTCTGGTTGGCGACTTTCTGTTCAGCCGATCGTTTGAACTGATGGTCGAAGATGGCAGCCTCAAGGTGCTGCGCATTCTTTCCAATGCCAGCGCCGTCATTGCCGAGGGCGAGGTCAACCAACTGACCGCACAGCGGCAGATTGCAACGAGCGAGGATAAATATCTCGACATCATCGGTGCAAAGACCGCCGCATTATTTGCCGCAGCTTGCCGCATCGCTGCTGTGGTTGCCGAGCGCGACGAGGCTATTGAAATGGCGCTCGACACATTTGGGCGCAATCTTGGCATTGCTTTTCAGCTTGTTGATGATGCTATTGATTATGTCTCCGACGAAGCGACAATGGGCAAAGGCGTCGGCGACGATTTTCGCGATGGCAAAGTCACCTTGCCGGTCATTTTGGCCTATGCCCGCGGGTCAAAGGACGAGCGCCTTTTTTGGGAGGCCGCGATGGTGGGCAACAAAATTAGCGATGACGACCTGGCGCATGCAACGCGGCTGCTTTTGGCGCATGACACAATCAGAGACACGCTGGAACGGGCGCGCCACTATGCTCGCCGCGCCATTGACGCCTTGGCGATTTTTCCCGCTGGGCAGGCGCGCAGTGCGCTGATCGAAACCGCAGAGTTTGCGGTCGCGCGCGCATTTTGATGCGCTATGTGCGATAACCCCTTTCGCCCCCGCGAGCAAAGCCGATGTTGAAATCATTATTCCGATCGTGGGCCAAACGAGCCGCCACCCCCGATAAACAGCCGTGCATTCCAGGCGGACAGCGCGTTTACGCGATTGGCGACATTCATGGGCGCAGCGACCTGTTCGAACGTTTGTTGGCAATGATCGAGGCGGATGATGAAGCACGCGGAGCGGCTGATACTACGATCATTTTACTGGGAGACTTTGTTGATCGCGGGCCAGATTCCCGCAAAGTGATTGAATGCGCCATTGCCCTGCGCTCTCGGTTGCCGTCGACGCGCTGGCTGATTGGCAATCACGAAGAAGTGTTTCTTTCCGCATTGGGTGGCGACGAAAAAACGTTGCGGTTTTTTGTTCGTATAGGCGGCGAGCAAACGATCAACAGCTATGGCCTGTACGGGGCAGATTATGCCAAGCTGACATTCGCCGAATTGGGCGCTGCGCTGCGTCCGCTGGTTCCGCGCGAGCATATCAATTTCATGGCCTCTGGCGAGGATCAGATTGTCATTGGTGATTATCTGTTCGTTCATGCGGGTATAAGGCCGCAAGTGCCGTTGTCATCGCAAAAACTATCTGATTTGCGCTGGATTCGCGACCCGTTTCTGCAATATTCTGGCGATCATGGTCATGTTGTTGTTCACGGCCATAGCATCACTGACGCTGTCGACGATTGCGGAAATCGTATTGGGATTGACACGGGAGCCTATGCTTCGGGCGTGCTTACGGCCATAGGGCTGCAAGGTGAAGAGCGTTGGGTTTTATCGACTTAAGAGTCGGAAGTTATTTTTTCGACAAGGTATTTTATGTCCTGTGCGCGATCTTTGGTCATGACCAATATATCGTCGCCATTGGCCACGATGACCAGGCCCGACACCCCAAGAGTGGCGATACGCAACCCTTCGGCCGCGTGGATGAGATTATGGTCAGCGTCGATGGATAGGGTATGCCCCTGCACAGCGTTACCAGCCGCATCTTTGCCGGTCAGGTCGTAAATGGCGCTCCAGCTGCCGACATCGGACCAGCCCGGGTCCACGCCGATAACCGCGACGCTGTGTGATTTTTCCATCACGGCATAATCTATCGATTGAGCGGGGCAGGAGAGAAAGGCCGCAGCGTCAGGATAGAGCAAGGCGCCCTCACGCCTTGGTGCGGCCATGGCCTTTGCGCATGCGGCGGCGATGGGCTGCGCATGGGCAAAAAGTTCAGCCATATACCGGTCGGCGCGCATCAAAAAAATGCCCGCATTCCACAGATGATTGCCCGCCGCGAGCATGGCCTCGGCTACGCTAGCTTGCGGTTTTTCCACAAAGCTTTTGACGCGCCGCACACCCGGGGCACCAGCTATTTCGTCGCCCGCTGCAATATAGCCATATCCGGTTTCGGGGCTTGTCGGGTGAATGCCAAAGGTGGCGAGCGCGCCATTTTCCACGGCCGCAATCGCGGCATCGATGGCGTGATGAAAGGCCGGAACATCGGTCATTACATGGTCAGACGGCATGACCAGCAATTGCGCGTCGCCTTCGCCTGGCGCTAGCGCGGCCAAGGCTGCAAGCGCTATCGCCGGGGCGGTGTTGCGCGCGGCTGGCTCTATGATGATGCGGGCATCCATGACCCCCATGGCGGCGAGCTCTGCCTCGACATGCGCAATATGCCCAGCACCGCACACGATCATCGGGGCGGCAAAGCGGGTGCGATCCGCAACTCGTTCGAGCGTCTGGCGAAACATGCAGTGTTCACCGATGATAGTGAGGAATTGCTTGGGTTTCTCGGCTGTCGATAGCGGCCACAGCCGCGTTCCAGAACCACCGGATAGGATAACGGGGATGATTGGGCTAGGCATATTATGTTTCATCCACGATTCAGGATGGCCACGCAATGAGCGCGGAGGCTCCGTCTTGCAGAGTGATGGAACCAGGATCAGCTATGATGGCGCATTCTCCCAGCGCGAGCGGCTCGCCGCCCAATATACATCCTGTCGACAGCGGCACAATAGTATAGCGGCCACTTTCGCTTGGTAAATCAGCATGATCGATTGGGCCGGTCAGATGGCATAGGCTAAAATGCGGGCCATCGACCAATGTTTGCACCCCTGAATTATACACGCGGCAATCGCGAAGGTCGCGGTGCGGTTCCATACGCGCCACCGCCAGCCCAGCATCGAGGTGTAATTCGCGGGGCAACGCATTGTCCAGCCGCCCGTAATCGTAAAGACGATAGGTGCAATCGACATTTTGCTGCACCTCGACCACCATAAGCCCCGCGCCAATCGCGTGGATCGTGCCGGCGGCGTTATAGATGAAATCCCCCGCCCGCACAGGGCGCCAGTCGATCAAATCGACGATGCTGCCATCCAGTGCAACGGCGTGCAGTGCCGTTTTCGAGCATGGAGCCTTGAGTCCAACCCCCAGTGCCGCATCGGCTTGCGCATCCAGCACCAGCCAGCATTCGTCCTTGCCGCGCGGCAATCCTGCCGCCTTTGCTGCATCATCATCGGGGTGAACCTGTATCGACAAGCGTTCCGAAGTGAAAAGGAACTTGATCATGATCGGCGCAGCATCGCCAAGCAGGTCTTCGAACCAAATTTCTCCGATACGCCGACCATTGAAAGCACCAAAGGCGGGCGGAATATCAGTCCGCCCCCAAGGTTTTTCAACGATACGGGTGGGGAGTTTCATCAAAATCCAATTCCTCAAATGAGGCTGTTTGTCGATCCGCAGGGTCAGAGCAGGTCAAGCTGCCCGGCCCTTCGGCTGCCTGTAAGGCAGGCGCTCAGGATGAACTTCAGCCAACGGCTGAAAGCGGTCTCCCGCGTCACGCTGCGGCCCCGGCTTTGGTTGATCGGGCCACAATCCGCGCGTGTCATAGACAATTTTGTCGACACGTTCCTCTAGCGGGATTGACCGAAACACATCATGATCGACCAGCACAATCAGCAGTTCAGCATTGGCCAGCGCGTCGTCCAATTCTACTAGCGTCGCCCCAGTGTCTGTGAATTCTTTGGGCAGGGCGGCGGCAAAGGGCTCTACGATCTGCACACGGCTGCCGAAATGCCGCGCCAAAGCGGCCGAAACAATCACCGCTGGGCTTTCGCGAAAATCGTCAATATTCGGCTTGAACGC